>JAACSU010000009.1 GCA_010119145.1 Candidatus Gracilibacteria bacterium | reverse complement strand
TTAGGATTTTTCAAAAATATTTTTGCAATAGCCAGTCTCTGTTTTTGACCACCTGAAAGCTTCACTCCGCGTTCTCATATCTCAGTATCTAGTCAATTTGGAAGTTCGTATACAAAATCAGCATGAGCCTGCGTTATAATAGATTTAATTTCAGTCTCTTCTATATCTTGACTCACAGCATAGAGTAAATTTTCTCGGACTGTCCCATCAAAAACACTCGGTTCTTGAGTGAGATATCAAATATCTTTATAATAACTTTTCAGACTTGTTTTAGAAAGTTTTTGTCCGTCTATTATAATCTCTCAACTATTCGCTCTTATATAACCAGCAATAAGTTTAATGAGTGTCGATTTCCCTCACCCACTTGGGCCAACAAAAGCTGTTACATTTTCTCATTGAAGCTTCAATGAGAAGTTTTTAAAAATAAGATTATTTTCATCATATCCAAAACTCAAATTTTTAAGTTCAATGGTTCCATTTTTATGATTAAAAGTAATTCATTCTTCATAGCCTTGAATTTGAGGTGTTGTATCAAAAAAATCCCAGAAAACTTGAACTTCAGCAAAATCCTTTCAAAAGTTTTTTAAGAAGTCTAAAAAGTTAAAAAAAACACTCTGCATCATTAGTAAAGCTCAAGTAAGTCCTGCAATATATCATAGAGATATATCTCAAGAAAAATATAATTTTCAAAAGTAATGAAATACAAAAAATAATAAAATTGCTATAATAAAACTTCAAACAAGAAAAAATGGCACTAAAAATATAGCCATTTTTTGATTATAAACTATTTGTCACTCATGTAGTTCATTTAGTTTTTTAACCTCTTCTCAAATCTTCTTAGATTGTAAAATTTCAATCTTAGACATAATAATTTTGACCAAATTTTTAGACCATATATTATCTAACATTATACGTTTTTTACGGAGTCATAAGACTTTATAATTTAAATAAAGACCTAAACTCGCTCAAAAAGTTAATAAGATAGTTAAAATAAGTATGAGGATATTATTTATTTGAGACAATAAATAGAAGCTGATTCATACTGACATAATTAGACTAATACATTCTATTAAAACTCTGTCAATGAGTGTTGACCACATTTTAATTCACTTTGAAATAATTGCGATTGATTTTCCTGTTCATATTCTTTCTTGTACCGTATTATCAAAAACAATATACCTTGGTATATAGTATGATTCAATACTTATCCTATATCTATTATATGAATAGGTCCATCACTTATATAAGGAAAAGACAATAAAAAACATTACTATAAATCATAAACCATACTGAAGAAGCAACTGTTGAAATAATTCCTGATTTTTAACTTCAAATGAATATGTCACATCTTTTACAAAAAAGATAAATATAATTCAAAATGAATATTGAGCTATAAAATAAATAACTAAATAAAAAGTAATGGATAAATTACTTTTTATTGGACTAAAAAATCTACTTATTTTACGTAAAATTGTTGGTTCTGTTATTTTCTCTGACATAAAAAATCGCTATAAGTATTATGCATACTATAGCGATTTATGTGATTATTAAAAGTTCTAGTTTAGCCAAAGAGTTTTTCAAACGTTCCCTTTTTAGAGTTTACATTGAGTTTCTTTTCTTGGGCTAATGATTCGTAGAGTTCTCGTTCTGTTTTTGTAAGTTTTTTAGGAACTGGAATATTTATATGAATCAGTAAGTCTCATTTCATATCTCTTTGAACGTCCTTGACACCATCTCAGGATAATTTAATAGTGCTCGCAAGTTGTGTTCAGGCCTCAACTTTGAGTGTTCTTTTTCAAAGTATTGGAATATTTATATCTTTTTTTGTTCCAAGTATAGCTTCTATAAGATCTATTTCTACTTCATAATGAAGATCGTTTCATTCACGAATAAGACCTTTTTCTTCTGTTTGTACATGAAAACGAACAAATAAGTCTCATGAGGCTTTAGTTCCAGCTCCGTCATTTCCTTCTCAGGTCAATTTAATAACCATACCATCATCTATTCCAGCAGGAATATCTAAGTCTATAGTATGTTTTTTAAGATTTCTTTTTTCTCCATGACACTCAGTACATGTTTCATCAAATATTTCTCATGAACCGTTACAATCTGGGCAGGCTCTCGTTTGTTGAATTCTTCCAAATGGACTCTGAGATGCATACGTCACTTGTCATGCTCCGTGACAAGTAGAACAGGTTTTTTTTCATGAACCTCCATCCCCGTCACATGTTTCGCACGCTACTCGTTTATTGAATTTTATAGTTTGTTTTCCTCAGTAGATACTTGTTTTGAGATCTATCGTGATATCATGTTCAAGATCTTCACCTCGTGTCTCTCTTCTTGCTTGTGTTCTTGATCATCCGGATGAAAAACCTCATCCAAAAAATGAATTAAATATGTCTGATATGTCTTCTCCAGCAAATCATGCACCTCAAAAACCTGAGGCACTTCACCCAGTACTTCCATAAGTGTCATATTGCTGTTTCTTTCAGGCATCAGAAAGCACGGTATACGCTTCGTTTACCTCCTTAAATTTGATTTCAGCATCTTTATCACCTCCAGTTCTATCTGGATGATACTTCATCGCAAGTGATCTATATGATTTTTTAATAGTGATTTCATCAGCATGTCGCTCCACTCATAGTATGTCGTAATAATCTTTTTGTGCCATTGTGTATTTAATATTGTTACGTAAAAATAATCCAGCAATGCTGGATTATAAAAAAGTTCTTTCAAAATGCAAGCTCTTATATACTTGCAAAGTCACGAAATATAACTGCACCTACAGCTTCTTTATCTCATTCTCACAACTGTAAAACTCTATCAGCTTTATCTTTTGTAAGTTCAACCCTTTCGATACTTTCTAATGAACCTTGTTGTAATTGATTACTTCAGTCTTCTCACAATCTTTTAGTATTATCCATAACGTTAAACTTTAGAATATAATTATTTTTTTCAATTGAGAACTTGCATAGTATTGTAAGTGCTTCACACTATAGCACTCGCAACAACAGGGACAAAGTTATACGGAGTTACTGCTTCCCAGTTTACTTTTCATTGGTCAAATGCAATCTCTACAGCATGCTGTAGCTCCCAAGCATCATCAAACTCTTTAAAACTATCTAAAGCCATAATCACAAACTTAAAAAGTATACTAGATTAATCAATGATATTGATTACTATAATGTTATTGCCCACTTGGGTCAAAAGTAAATACACCTATTATGCTATACTTTTCTATATTTTTACTTGTAATAAGTATTTTTTTCTCGCTTATAACTCTTTGAGTTTTTGTTGGATGAATTCCATATATATCTGATTATGCAAGCATTATAGCGAGTTTTTTTTCTGCTTATTTACACATTGTAAGTATAATTATATTCATAGGAGCATTGGCTCTCTTTCTCCAACAAAAATCCTGGCTCCAAACTATTATTGTTCTTATTTCTATTGCTAATATCATAGGAACTCTGATTCCGATATTTGCTGTATTCAAAGTATCTCAGGATCTGTGAACTAATATTTCACTTTTAAAAAATCTGGATGTAGTTCTCAATCGATCTCAGCCTGATACTTCTAAGTCAGTCGTGTATCACGAAGTAGATGGTAAAAAACTCCATATGGATATTAGTCCATCTACACAATCCGAGTCAAAAAATAAAGCTCTTGTACTTATACATTGAGGATGATTTATAGCATGAGAGAGATGAGAAGAACCAGTTTGGACTGAGTATTTTACAAAAAGAGGATATACAGTTTTTGATGTATGATACAGACTTGCAAATCCCCAGTACCACACCTACAATAAAGCTGCAACAGATATAAATACCGCACTCGTGTGGATTAATAACAATGCATCACAGTACAATTTAGATATGGACAGTCTCGTAATAGTAGGTTCATCCGCAGGAGCTTCTCTCGCTCTGCAAGCCAGTTATGGTTGAGAATCAATTTTCCCAGCTGAGATACAATGAGAACTTCCAGTAGTTCAAAAAATAATCGCTCTGTTCCCAGCAACTGATATGGAAGCTCTTTGGAATTTGGACACTGATTTTATTTGAATCAATTCACGTGAGGTCTGAAGAAAATATGTCGGTGGTTCTCCTGAAGAATTCCCGAATGAGTATGATATGATAAATTCTGCAAAACTCGCGAAACTATGAGCTCCAGAAACACTGGTAATCCATGGACTTGCTGATACACTTATTCCAAGTGAAACACTCTCACCTCTCAAGCAAAAACTCGATGTAATAGGAACAAAAAATACTTTTGTATATATTCCATACGCAGTTCATGGCTACACCTATTTTGAAAATACTCTAGGCTTTCAAATAACAAGACAACTCGTATCAGAATTTTTAAATATAGAGAAATAAACTATGTATACCACGGTTCATTTATGACAAGATAGCTCCAAGATATCTCGGTATCTTTCAAACACGCTCTTGGATGAAATAGAAAATACCCTCTCAAAATGAGAATCAGTACTTCTTTATCTCAATAAGCGTGGAGCCTATAATTCACTGATTTGCCAAGATTGTCAGTATTTATTTGAGTGTCAAAATTGTGATACGAGTCAATCGGTGCATCATAATCCAAACCACTTACTGTGTCATCTGTGTACTAATCGAGTAAATATGCCACTGAAGTGTCCAAAATGTGCAGGGGTTAAACTTATGTCTATAGGAGTTTGAACCCAACAAATCGAAGAAGCACTAGGTAAATATTTTGTAGGGAAAAATATATATAGATTCGATTCAGATTCAATGAGAAATATCTCGAGCAAAAAAAACGCTCTCAATGACTTAGACCAGGCAGATATCATTATAGGAACAAAAATGATTACTACTTGATTTGATTTTGAAAAAATTGGATGTATTGGAGTGATACTCGTTGAGCAAGAATTAGGTTCTCCAAATTACGACGCAACTGAGCGAGCCTACTCTAATCTCAAACAGCTTATAGGTCGATGAAATAGAAAATCACAAGAAACAACAATAATACTCCAAAGTTTCATTCCTAAAAATGAGATGATACGTAGTTTAGTTGAAAGTAATTTTAAAGACTTTCTCATGCAAACTCTTACAGAGAGAAAATTATTTTCATATCCCCCATTTGGTGAGGTTGTAAAACTTGAGTATCGACATCCCGATGCAGAAAAAGCACTTACTTATATAAAAAAACTCGCTCACACCCTGAGAGAATATAACAAAGATAATAGCTATATTATAATCCCTTGAACGAGCACTTTTAAGAAAAATAACTCGTATCACGTAGCTTGTCTTATTAAGTGAAAAAATACAAGACTCCTGTTATGAAATATAAAATCTCAAATACTGCATGAAGTAAAACTCTCAGTTATTTTTTCTTAAATAAGTTTTTAACACTAAAATTTTTCGAGTCTTGATTTTAACATCATTTTAGACACAATAGAGTTATATATTATTATATTTACACCACTTTTCATGAAATTTGAAATATCTACAAAAGCACTTCAGAAGTGACTCTCTGTAGTTTCTCACGCAACTGCTTGAATCACTACCACTCCTATCCTAGAAAATATACTTATCAAAGTACAATACAAAAGTATCATACTTACAGCAAATAATTTAGAGATGGCAATTGAGTACATTCTCGAAGATGATGTCAGCATTCAATCAGAATGAGCTTATTCTGTGCCATCGAAACTATTTTCGAGTTACATCGGACTCCTGAGTGACGACACCGTAAGTATTGAACTCGTTTGAAATGGATCTCTTGAAGTTAAAACAGCAAGTGGAAAAACAAAAATCAAAGGAATTGCAGCAGAGGAATTCCCTGTTATCCCAAATATTAAAGAAGAACTCTCTCTTTCTCTGAAGTGAAGTGTCGTAAAGCGATCAATTGAAAAGACACTTTTCTCAAGTGCTGAGTGAAATATACGACCTACACTTGCTGGACTCTTTGTTCAGATTACAGGGACAGATGCAGTCTTTGCATCAACAGACAGTTTTAGACTCTCTGAATATAAAACAATATTAGAAACAGCGAAATGAGATACAAAATTCTCACAAATCATCCCAAGTAAAACCTGTTATGAAATCAAAAGTATTCTTTGAGATGATGAGGATGTTACCATTGTAAGTGGTGAAAATCAAATAGCATTTTTCTTCGGAAATGTGAAGTTTTATTCAAGACTTTTAAACGGTAAATTCCCTGACTATAAAAACTTTTTTCCAAATTCATATACTACAAAATGAGTGATAAATAGATATGACCTCATGCAAGCTCTAAGAAAAATCAATCTCATCTCTAAAGAGAATAATTACTCAATAAAAATGAGTTTCTCAGCAGAAAATGGAATTCTCCTCGAGACATCAGAAACTCAAATTTGAGAAGGTGAAGTACAACTTGTTTGAAGCGTAGAAGGAGAAGATGCTATAATCTGAATCAACTCCACTTACTTTCTAGAAGCACTTTGAGTTATCGAAACAACGCACGTATCTCTTCAATTTGAAAATCCACTCGCTCCAATCCTCCTGCTTCCTGTTCCAGACGAAGGAGCTAAAAAAGCTCTGCCAGGACAATTCAAACATATAATTATGCCACTTAAGATATAAAATAAAAATCCCTCACGGGATTTTTATTTTGTTTACATTTTTTGAATTTCCTTACTATGAGTATGTACTATGTGTATTTTTTAATATTCAAATATGAGTTTTACAGATAAATTATCTCACTATCTCAAGTTGAGTGAAGAGAAATGAATTATTGATAGTTCTCAAAAGAAAGAAATTATTGCTCTCGTGGAGAGTGAAAGCTCTTGAGTTGGATTTATGAAAATTCTGTCTGTTATTGGAGCAATATGTGTTGGTATTGGAGTAATACTTATTATATCTAGTAACTGGTCAGAGTTTCCAAAGTTTATAAAACTCGTCCTGAGTATCATGATTCCTATTATTTCTCTTGGTATTTGATATTTTTTCACATACGTTCAAAGCGAACTAAAAATACTGTGAAATGCGTTTACACTTCTAGGTTGAATACTCATTTGAGCGACTATTGCACTTATCTGACAAATATATAATTTCGACTGAACGGTAGGTTCCCTTCTTCTGATGTGGTTTATACTTTCTCTCCCACTTGTGTTTGTATTCAAACTCAAAACTTTGGCTGTTTTGTCTACAGCTTTATTTTACTCAGTAATATTTTATTATACTACAGAAGGTATTTTCATCTGATGGCAAAATGAAAAATATATTCTTGCAGTATTTGCCGTAATTTCTGGAGTAATGACTATAGCTTCATACTTACTCTCTCAAATACTAGATTGAAAATATAGTTATTTAATTACACCAGTAGGAATTATTTCACTCAAAATTTTGTTTTTAATACTTTTTGTAGGGACAATGGATGACTGGTTTATGTTCTTATGAGAAAGTTTTTGAGCTGTTCTATCTCACAATATTCTCTTTCTTTGAGTCGTATGATGAACTATGTGGTGGGCAAATAAAAATCACGAAATTCTTCTCAGACATACGACATTTATTTGGATTTGAATCTATATATTTGCAAAATATATAGAACTATTCTCTTGATACCTACAAGCGTGAATATTTTTTATTGTAACAGGATTATTTATAATATGACTGGTTTATAGCTTTATAAAAATAAACACATTTCTCAATAAAAATAATACTACTTCATAAATTATTTTCCTGTGGAAAACACTACTAAACCAACTCTAAAAGCACTTATAGTAACTATTGTCTGAATCATTGCGTTTCTTTGAATCATTATATGAGTTCAAGAATACACTCTCTATTCGGGTGAAGAAATATTTTTAGAAACGGCTCCCGTAGATCCAAGAGATTTACTAAGATGAGACTATGTTACCTTACGATATACGTTTGAAAATGACGCACAAGTTGAGAACTATATTATTCAAAATAATGTGCAAGATGGAACTGTTCTCTACATAAGTTTTTTGAAAGATATAGAGAATAAATGAACTGTTTCTTGAGTATCAGAAATAAAACCAAACTCTGGAATATTTATACAAACAAAAGTCCAGGAGCAATCATGGTGGAGCTCATGAATCGAAACTGGTATTGGAAAATATTTTGTTCCCCAGTGAACTGGAAGAGAAATTGAGAGTATCAGATGAGATATGACGGTGCTAGCAAAGATAGATAAATATGGTACTGCTAAAATAGTAGATATATATTACCAGTGAGAAATAATTAATCCTAAAACATTCAAAGCTCCATAAATAAATTCTCAAATTTGAGAGTTTATTTTTTTTGTTCTCTGTGTGAAAGAGCTTCTCATATCACCTTTCTCAGGTCATCTATTCCATCTTTTTTTACAGAAGATATTGTCATAACTCTCGCTCAAAAAAATACACTTTGAGTAAAGGCTTTTGTTTTTGATACTTCTCATTTTCAAAGTTTATCAATCTTACTCATAACCACCGTGATTGGGAGTTTAATATCCTCAGTAATATACTTGTACATATCTATATCTGTTTGCTGAGGTCAGATTTTTCCATCACATACAAGTACTACTTGTTTAATAGTATGTTTCTTTTCTTCAAGATACCATGATATAAGAGAGTCTAAATCTTCTCGCATCGTTTGCCCCATTTTGGCAAAACCATACCCTGGGAGATCAGTGAAGTGGTATTTTTCATTTACAAAAAATATGTTCGCTGTTCGCGTCTTCCCTGGTTTACTTGAGGTTTTTACAAGATCTTTTTTTTGCATGAGCGCGTTCATAAGACTAGATTTTCAAACATTCGAACGTCCAACAAACACTACTTCGTTTCTTTTCTCGAAGAATATTTTTTCGTCTTGAATAGATACAGATTTCACAAACTCTGAACTTACTATTTTCATATTGAATGATAATTACTATTTTTCAAGCCTATCCTACAAAAAAAAGTAAATAATACAATTCTAATTCATACAATAGCTTTGTATTTTGGATAGTATTAATTTCGCTTTCCTCAAGTATATATGCTATTATTAGATTATATATTATTACATGTATCTATGGAAACAAATAAAAAAGCTATATGAAACGCTATATCTGCGTATTTTATGTTTTTTATATGCCTCAGTTTTTTATGGAGTAAAAACTCAAATATTAATCATCCCTTTGTAAGAAACCATGTGAAAACAGCTATTGTAATACAATCATTGCTTATGTTGAGTCTTATAATTATGTGATTTGGAATCTGATGAAGTATTATACTCGTGTGATATTCTCTCAATACGATAATTACCATTCTTCTTTGTTTATTCTTCTTTTGATGTTTATGATACGGAGCCTATAAAGCTCATTTATGAGAGAGTGTTACCAGTCGAGAAATATTCAAAACTTCAGGAATGAAGAGAAACTTTTTATCAGAGACTAAAAATGCAGAGTATTCTGAAGAAACAAAAAGTAATCTTATATTCGGACATGTTCCTTTTATTGGATATATTGTATACGGAAGAAATAGAGAAGTAGAAAAACTCGAAGACATTACGTTTTTTAATCTCTTAATTACAATCTTTGCTGTCATTCTCTCTATTTTTTGATATCTATCACTCGCTAGTATCCTGATGCTTGCATATATAGTTTGGTCAGTCTATCAGTCAATCAGACTTGTAACTCAAAATGAAATGACTACTTTAGACCTCAGTGTATTGCCAAGTCCAGAAAGAAAATATATAATACAAAAATCTATGTTTATGTATGTATATAATATGCTCTTTCAAAAAACCTTTGTATCTCTATCTCACATCATTGATACTAAATACGCGCAATATAAAGAAAAAGAGTTACAAGAAACTCAGAGACTTCTTCTCTTAAAAGAAAGTACAGTTCCCTCATTTTTATTTTATATTCCTTTTATAAATATAATTGGACTCTGATTTTTTGCTTCAAGAGAGCAAGTGCATATCAAAAATGGACTCACTCTTACATTTATTTTTGTACTTATTATTCTATTTTTCTGAGTAAATAGTTATTTATTAGTTCTATTGGCCATTCCAGTTTTTTATGGAATTGGATATCATACAAGACTTGGGTATCATATGCCTTATATCTATGATATTCACAACTTTTTTACAGGATTTTTCAGTTGAATCGCAAGAATATTTCGTAGAACAAAAAAGTTACAACAAACTGTAAAAAGTGAGAAAATAACTATTACTAAAAATGAAACAATAACAGATACTATATGAACAGAAATACGCTCTCCTCAAGGAGATACACCTTTGAAAAATGAAGAGTTAGTGATTATTGAAGATGTAGATTCTTTTAAATAAAACTAAAAAAAGAGAACGAATCGTTCTCTTTTTTTTATGTTTGAAGTATATAAAATCATATAACACTTGAAACTGTTTCACATCTCAAAATCCTGTCTCCGAAATGAACTAAATTATACTTACTTTTCAGAAAATCTTGTATTTCTCTTTGAGAAAATCATCCTTCAGGACCAACGAATATATTTACAGCATCATAATTCAAAAAAATTATTTTAGATAAGCTGAGTGAGTCTTTTCAATCAGTATGACATACTATATTGTAGCTGTTGTTTTGTTCAAAAGAAATGAGATTTGTAGTTGAAGGAGTTTCTAAGTATTGGATCTCTGGAATGAGATTTCATCAACATTGTTCTACTGCTTCGACAGCGATTTTTTCCAATCTCTGTTTCTTATTATCTGTCAAAGCAAGTTTTTGACTATTATCCGAATCAAAAAAAACAATTTTATGGTATCAAATTTCAACACATTTTTGAACGATAAATTCTATTTTACTGAGTTTATTTGGGAAAGCTTGATAGAGTATAATATTTCAATTATCTGTATTTTTTTGAATAGTATTCACAAGACTTAATACAACAGAGCTTTTATCTATTCAAGTTATTTGATACAAAAAGTCTAATTTTTGTACTCCATCAAAAAATACCACCGATTGACCGACTCGAGCACGCATAACTCGAGTAAGTTGGTGATATATTTCTTTGTCAGTGAGAGTAATCTCATTAAGAAATTTAGTATTTTGGAGATAGATTCGTTGCATACGATGTTATCTAGGCATACCATAAAAATCCATCCCTGTTGTATCTACCATAGATTTTGTGAGAAAGTTTTTCTTTTTTCCTTTGAGGAAAAAACCACGTTCATCGATAATACCCTGTTCTATAAGTGAAGTAGGATTTTTAGTTGAGAGCTTTTTCTTTGGAAAACTTTTTTTATTTTCAAAATAATGTGTTCGCTCCTTGTATGATTGATTCTTACGAGTTTGTGGGTTTTCATTTCCAATATACACCTGAAATGATTTCTTTTTCCCTTTAGAGAGCTTACGTGCTGCTGCTTGTTTTTTTACAATATTTGATTTAAGACCGTGACTATTAGCCATATGTTTACTACTTTTATTTTTTAAATTATGTGAGGATTGTACCCAAAAATTTACTTTTATCAATGCTATTTTAGTTGATTTATTGATTCATACAAGACACATTAGATATTTTTTTTAAAATCTGCATACCATCCTATTAGTGGAAAAATAAATTTTGGAATCCAATATGGAAGCCAACTTGCATCAAAATAATGAATAGTATAGGTATTTTTTGTAATACACATATCTCATTGCGGCTCAAAATACGCATAAGGATAAAAATATTCTTTTGGATAAAGTGTATAATTATCTCACTGTATAATTTCTCAAGTGTATTTTGTTACTCAATGACCTTTAAATATTGTATTTACAAGATTTGGTAAAATAATTCTCGTATTTTTATACTGATAATACTCTAAGAATTCTTTGACGATTTCATTATTTTTCTTGGCTCACATACAAGAGCATCATAATGAAAAAATGTCTTGGAATCCTGTGAAAAATTCATTCTCTCTCAAAGAATCAAAATTTTTAAGTATTTCAATATCTGTATCTACATATATTCATCCTTCGTGATACAGAGCGTACATTCGTACATAATCAGAAACGAATGCCCATTTCTTTTTTTTATAAAACTTCTGAGCATAGCTATGGTTTTTGAGGTCGAAATTTTGCTCATTCCACTCCCAAATTTGATACTCTGGACAGTATTTTTTCCACGAAGCAATACAGTCGAGCACTTTCTGTGGCTTAGGTTTTCAACCAAACCAGCAATAGTGTATTATTTTTGGTATTTTATTTCACTGCATTCCTCGCTTTTAAATAATAATGACTTATGATTCTCAGAGTAAAATAAATAAGTGCAAAAGCAAAAAGTAGAATTGCAACTATATAAACTGGATGCTGATACTGGTGTACAGTACTTCAAAAATACATTCATATTGTCGTAATTATGAGTGAGCTCGTAGCAACAAGTAACGCATCTAGTACTAAAAAATTATATGGTTTTTTGAGATACGAACCAAGGTAGAGGAGTCCAATACTTGTGAGAGGTGGAGTATATTTAATTAATACTAGTGTATCAATGAGCTGGTGAGAATCTATAAAATTATTGAGTTTTTGTATTTTAGCGTCATTGTCTTTTGATTTTTTAAAACCTTGAAATATTCTTCAAAAATAAAAATGGGCAACATCTCAGATAAAGTCTCCAAGAAATGAAAAAATATATACAAATATAAACCCAATTCATAAGTTTGGAGCGAGCAGACTCAGAGCAATAATAGTAATAGGTCACTCAATAACCACTGCAACAACTAGGAGTATATAAAATATAAACTGATACTGCATATAGAAATTAAGGGCAAATTCTAGCATTTATAGGTGAGAAGAAATAATGGTATGAATTTTTTTAATAGCATGTTGTGTACTATTTTTTAATTCTAATACATCAACATAATCTAGTCGCATAATAAGAGAGTTCAGTGGGTCTTGCTCTACTCAAAAAACAAAATTATTTTTTTCTGAGAGCGATAAGGCTAAATATTCCTGTTCAGTTTGACCTGGAGTAGGGAAAAAAATAGCCTTTTTTTTGAGTTCTGCACAATCCATAATAGTAGTATACCCTGCTCGAGAAATGATAACCTCAGCCCTATGAAAAAAATTCTTTCTTTGTTCTCAACATACCGATGGATATACCGTTATATTATTTTCCAGTTCTAAAATTTCTGATGAATTTGAATCACCAAGAATAAATACTTTTTTTCATGGGAGACTTGCTGCTTCTGCTAAGAGTTTTTTTACAAAACTATCCTTATTTTCAAGGAGGTAACCACTAATAGTAAAGAGAAAATCAATTTTTTCATCATGTGCATCGCCTGAATAATCATACAGAGATGAGAGAATTCCTACATAATGATGTTTCAGCATATTGACCCAACTCGGGTGTGACAGATTTCCAGCAAGAGATTTTTTCTGAGAACTATAATCAGGTATAAAAACACAATCAAAATTCTTAAAATACAAAAAATCTCACAAATCAACAGGCTTAGAAAAGACTTGGAGTCCTTTGGGCATAACAAAAGAAAGTTGATGAGTTAACAAAAAACATGGTATTTTTCGACTATAGGCACCATATTTTCCATCTGAGAATATAAAATCGTATTTTTTTTCTATTTTTTTTACAAAATTACGTTCTTTGCGAATCAATACATTTATAAGCAATATATCCATCATGAGAAAATAATAATATTTTCACCCTTCTCCTCTTTCTAACTTTGGATAGTCTTCATATTCTATAAAATTTACACGCTTTCATGTGAGCTCCTCTTTTAAATACATCAGCGCATTTCCTGAACACATAATATCAATCTCATATCAATTTTTGAGATAATACTCAACGATTACGAGAGAACGTGTTGCATGTCAAAGTCCTAATGAACTAATAGCAAAGAGTATTTTATTTTTTTTCATTCAGCGCTTGTAAATCAACTATATAAAGAATTCCATCACTATAAAAATCATCTCAAAAAACATTTTTAGCTACATAGGAATCTACAAATTGAATTTTTGAAACCTTTGACACAACTCAAGCATCTTCAAGTGAAGTAAGTGTATAATCTCTCTCAGCATTAATATCAGGATCAATAGTATGGATTATATTCCACTTGAGACCAATATCAAAAACTCATACTCACACATATACATTTTTACCTCTTATTTGCTTCCCTGTTTCCCAAACTCGTATATGATGCCTTTCTCGGAGATTAGTTACATCAGGGAGAAACTGAAACGCAAATTGCTGAGTCGTGTTATTCCAAAACAAAGGAGTCACAGGAGCACTTTCGTATGGTGTCTTAAATAAGACATTTGATATAGTTTTTTTAAATGATTCATAATTATACAAATCTCATAGACTCCAACCTGCAGATTTAAAAGCATTAATCAAAGTAGAATCTGATTCTGCTAAAAATAGGAAATGAATATTTTCTGCATTTTCTCAAATAAGCGTTTGAGTATATCTCATTTCGTCTGTTATAAATACATCTTCAATAGAATCGACTCGTTGGCTCTTTTGGACTTCTTGAACGGAGACTCTTTCATATGGATTATTTTGTACATACAATACAAAAAATACTATTGCTCAGATTAGTAAAAATAATGTGTATAAAGAAGCCTTTTTTTTGATAGTATGTCTCAGTTTTTTTGTATTAAGATACTCACTGAGTCAAATAGCAAAGACAAGCCAGAGTGCTCCAATGAGATATCCACCCAGTACATCACTGAGAAAGTGAACTCATAAGTACAGTCGTGATAAACCAATCATCCCGATAACAAGCAGAGCATAAAAAGTAATCCAAACTTTATACTTCCAAATCTGCGTCCTTTGAATTAATATCCAGGCAATAAATCAATAAAATAATACAGCCATCATCGCATGTCAGCTTGGAAAACTAAAACTATATTCAACATAAATTGGGTAGAGTGGACGATCTATTGAAAATATATTTTTCAATCCAAGCGCAAAAGCTGTTGCCCCAGCTATAGATATTCCAAATGCTACTATTTCATTTTTTCTGTCATATAAAAATAAAAATCCACTGAATATTAAATAGAGCCCTATAATTACCTCTGCACGAGAAAGTGAAGTAATCCATAAAAACATATCAACTCAAAGTGGAGTTCTAATAGCCTGAAAAAATAAATCTAAATTTGTATCAAGAAATAAACTCGCAGGCGACTCAAAAACAAATTCCAAGAGTCCCGTAAAAGCGCTCACTAGATATATAAAAAAGATAACAAGTATAGTTAATGGGAGACCTGTAAATAAGTCTGAACTAAATCTACGAATCAGCCATCACTCAATTTTTGGATATTTTAACCTAAGCTTTCTCACAAATCAAAGACTTCAAATATAGTCTCATAAAACTGATATACTTCTCATAAATAGCCTAAGGCTTCTCTTTCCATATTCTATCAAAATATATTGCAGAACTGCTGCCACCATAAATATTACAAAAAGTACGACACTAAAATAACTTACTGCATCTACAAGTTTTGTTGAAATTGAAAGTGAGTATGAAAATATATAAGGAAATCAAAAAAATATACTGACCCACAAGAGATTTCAAAGTGCTGCGTAATATAAAAAAGTATTAAAATTAACTCTACTTGCCCCACAAATACTGGGAGCAAATTCTTTTACACCTGGAATAAACCTCCCCAAAACCAAAGACTGAAATAAACTTTTATGAACTCAAGTAGATACTGATTTAAAAAAAACAGATTTTCAAAGTTGTTTTTTTCATGATCCTACCATAGATCAAAATCTTCTTCACAGATAGTAATCAAACAAACTCCCACTCATTCCACCAGTAAAGGCTGCTAAAAATATCATTTCAGGACGAAGTCCATTTTGAACTCAAAAAAATGAAATTAAAAATACAACGACAGCACCAGGAAATATAAATCAAACCCCCAGTAGAAGTTCAAAAAAAGCAGCAAAATATACGACTAAATATATTACATTTCCATAAGACTCTAGCATCGGAATGACAAAATCTAATTGATTAGGTATCACAACAAATAACTCAAAAAATATTATATTTACTATAGTTTGATTTTCTCTAAATACAAGAAAACCAAAATTTTACTATTTTCTTACATGCCAACTGTAACGTGAAACTATATTATTATTTTAAATAAAATTATGAAAAATAAATATTGAAATTTCGCAGTGATGATGGCCGTATCATTTGTTTCGATGTACTTCATTATGTTTCTAAATATCTTTGAAATAAGTCATTACTACAATAGTATTACTCGAGTATATATGACACTGCTTATGATAGCGCCAATGGCTCTTATTATGCTCTTTTTCATGAAGGATATGTATAACAATTCAAAAATAAATGCAGCAATTATTGCAAGCTGTGTTGTTTGATTTACACTTGTATTCTTAGCACTTCGTAGTCAATTTCCAGTTTGAGATGTACAATATATGAAAGCGATGATTCCTCATCACTCCTCTGCCATACTCACTAGTGAACGAGCTGATATCCAAGATCCCGAAGTTCGAAAACTGGCCGATGATATTATTAAAGCACAGGTAAAAGAAATAGCTGAAATGAAGGCACTGATTCAAAAATTAGAAAATAAGTAATAAAAAAAAGATGAAAATATTTTCATCTTTTTTTTTTATTTTTAGAAGCATAATTTCACTACACATTATCTACAGCGAGTTTCAATTTTGTTTCAGCTGTTTCAGCCATCGTTTGCAAATTATTATTTTCAACTACAGAGAGTGCAACACTTGGAACTATAGCAGAGATAAATACTTTTGAGTCACTTTCATAGACTATAACATTACATGGAAGTAAGAGTCCTATTTCAATTTCAGAACTAAGAGCCTCAAATGCAAGTTTTGGATTACAAGCTCATAAAATAACGTATTTATCCATATTCTCTCAAAGTTTTTCTTTCATTTTTTCTTGAATATCTATATGAGATAATACTCAAAATCCTTGTTCTTGTAATGTATGTGTAAGACCATCTATCGCCTCTTCAAAACTTATATTTACTTCTCTTGTGTATCCATATTTATTCATAATATTTTCATTATTTAGTAAGTATTACATGTTCATCATGAGACTAGGAAATAGTATCATTGATAGTATCATTCAAAGCATAACAGTATTTTCAATAATTGTCACCTTCGTCATCGGGAGTTTCCAGTATGTTCCCATACAGGCACAGTATATATTTTTTCTTGAAGCTACCACTCGATGCGCACTCGCAATTCATAAACCAGAAATAATAATTCCCACTATATTTGCTATCGTAGTATACTTCATTTGTGTATCAAAGATGTATACTATTCAAAGAATAATTTCAATGAATGGATGCACATATCAATATGTAGGTATTTTTTGGGCAATGAAATCATATTGACTAAAGTTTTTTACAAAATCTTGAATACTATAAAGTTTCATTACTCAAAAAGCTCAAAACCAGACTCCCATTAAATACATCATAAAAGTATTTGATGGGAATAAATATGTTAACAATATACTGAGGACTCAAATTATAATAAGTAAAACATACAGTGGCGCTAGTGCTGATTCTTCAAAAGAAGCACTAAAAATCTTTTTCTCCATATCTAGATTAATAAAAATAAATTATTCAACAGTGATCACTCAGGTCATATCTTCATGACCATCTCAACAATAATAAGCACATCTATATACATATTCTCACGGTTCATCAATCTGGAATTCTATATTTTCTTTTCATACGAGCATTAAATCAGGAATTGCGATTCAATGAAGTGTATCAATATTGTTCACATTTATCGTAACGTTATTTCCAGAATTTATATATATTTCATCACTAGAGTACTGCCACTTTGTAGCATCTAATGTTATAATTTTTTGAGAACTATTATCCTGTGAGATTTCAATCTCAGAGGAATTGTTTTTAGAAATATTATCATTCACTATTTCACTTATATTGTTACTTGAAATAGTTTTTCATATATCGTTTTTACTCTCACTGGATGTGTCTTTTTCAAAACTACAAGATCACAACAGAAAGAGAAATAAAGAAATAATTAAAATTTTATATATCTTCATATTTTTTATTAGTAAATAAAAACTATTCACTGACGGTAAAGTTCATCATCATACGAGATGAAAGATGTTCAGCAATATGACAGTGTGCCATCCATTTTCCTGGGTTACTCATATCAATAAGAATATCTACATACTCACCTTTTTTTACGAGAACAGTATCCTTCCAAACTAAGTTATTAGATTTTGTTCCATTTTCATCTATCACCAAAAATCTTTGACCATGAAAATGAATCGGATGTTGCATTGGATGATCTCCATCAGCATTATTTTGGATTCTGACTTTTACAACATCTCACACTTTAAAGTTCCAATTTATATCCATATTACTTTTTCAAGTAGATGGTTCAATAATTTTCCAATCTAGCATTCCAGAAGTATGCATTTTATTCATTTGAACCATATTGTCTTCCCATTCTATTCATCCATGATCATCATCTTCTCACATCATATTCATATTCATACCCATCATATCAATATCGAGCTCTATTTTTTTATCAACTGGACCATCAAAGAACTTTCTATAGGTATCAATATCTGTAACAACGTCATTATTCGTTCTAAGGTTATTAAATGCTGCAACAATGTTTGTATTAGGAGTTCAAGTCTTGTTCTCCGCAACTACTACCGTTCACAGTTTTGAAATACTTTCTGGTTTCGTATTTTGCATATCAAAGTTTCAACTATTAGGAAAATATACTTCTACAATATATCTCTCAGCTGGAGCAATAATAACTGAATCAATAAATACTTCCTTTTCATATTTTCCAATATCTCCTCAAACGAGTTTCATCTTCGCGCCTGGTATTTCAAAGTTAAATACTCTGGTATTTGCAACATTCGTGAGATAGAGTCTTTGCACATCTCAAGCATTTGCTTGAAGTTTGAAGTCTGTCTCACCATTAATGAGCATAGTATTTCCAAATCTTCCCATAATCGCATAGTTCGCAAAATCATCTGGTAGATTCGCTATTTTATCATTTTCCATAAGGATATCATCCAAGATGATAGTAGATTCTTTATTGACTGGATTATAAAAATCAGCTGAAGTTGGTTCAGCAATAAAATTTCCGTATAAACCAAGTTCTTGTTGCATATCTTCACGAACGTGAGGGTGGTACCAAAATACTCCTGTATCTGGAAAATCTAGTACGTATGTAAAACTATCTCACGTATTCATAACATCTTGTGTTCCACCCATATCCTTTGGTACTCCATCCATCGTGTAATCTCATCGTAATCCATGCGAATGCAGCGTTGTTTCAAGTCAAGGAACAGAATTTACAAACTCTACATTTATTTTAGCACCCGTTGGAGCCTTGAGAATTGGTCCAGGAACTGAGCCATTATAAGCGAGCATGGTAACACTATTGTTTCCTATATCTTTTTTCACAAGTGTCACTTCCATTTTATAGCTATCTCCATCTTTGAGTTCTACGGTTTCAACTTTTCGAGCATCTGGAAGAGTTGCTGGATCTATATCCATAAATGAAGTATCCATTTTCATAGGATCTCCTGATGCATTTTTATTTCTTAGTTCATTATATGGCTCACATCCAGCCATTTCTGCCATCATAACACAATGATCTGCCATCCCTTGGTCATATCAAGGAAATGTGTCAGTTCACATGTTCATTCCATTTTCCATATCCATACCTTCCATATTCATATTCATATGTGACATAAATATATAGCTTGCACCCGCTCCTATAATAAGTATTAATACTCAAATTATAGAATATAATATATAATTTTTATTCATTTTCGCTTGATTTAAAAAATAATACCTAAAAAATACGCTTCTAAAAAGGATAGCATGAATTGAGTATTATATTTAATTGAGTAGTTTAACCACTCAAACTAAAGAGTGATATTGATAGTTTTTAATGACTCTCCATACATTTGGAGGGGCAAAGATGAGAAAAAATATAAGAAAAGCAGATATAAAAATATCTTGCTTCAAGAGAGAATGAAATACTGTAACAGAGATTATAAACTCTTGATACACAAACAAGCTATTAACTGTACTTTCTTGAATTGAATCTGTTGAGACAAGACAATGCGAGATACAATTGTTGTTATTTACATCTCAATGATTCATATGAGCACTTTGTAACATCAAAAAAATAGGCACGAGGAGAAATGCCATGAACAATCAAAGAGTGAACAAAGATGTTATTATTTTTTTCATATCCATATTATATTCCGAGTATTTCAAATATCAACTGTAATTTTTTACATAAGAACACGGTAAGCTTCAAGTAAATTTTAAATTTTATGTATTTATAAATCTCATTACAATATTATAAATTTACACTCTAATACTAATAGATGATGAAACATGTAGCCGTATTATCACTTCTAAGTATAAGTCTCATAGCTTGCACTGATGAAGTAGTAGAATCTAAGTCTACTATGAGTTTTGAGATACCTGCTATATTTACACAAGTTGATAACTCAAATCCTATCACCGTAAATGGAAATGAGATACAACTCAGTGGAGACAAACTCATTGTATGAGACGTACTTACTGACATAGCATTAGACAAACGAGCTGATTTTTTTGATACAGTATGAACTGGATCCATCAACGATTACTCTGGTTATAAACTCATAGAAACCGTTCCTTCGCTAGATACACCTGTTTGTACTTTACAAACTCAACAATTAGAATTTGCTGCAGGAGAATTTGAGGATGTGACATTTATTGTTATTTCTAATGACACTCCCTTTGCACTACAAAGATTTTGCGCTGCTAATAAAATAGAAAATCTCCAGGTTATGAGTGACGCGCGGACTCGAGAATTTGGGAAACAAAATAGTCTCTACATGGAGGATTATGGACTCCTGACTCGATCTATTATGATTGTTGATGAAAATAATGTTATACAGTATATTGAATATGCAGACGAAGTAACTTCTGAGCTCGATCTTCTCAACGCACTCGCTTTTCTGAAAGATATTACGACTCAATAATATATTTGAAAATAGATAAAAAAAATAATATCTCAACTGAGATATTATTTTTTTATCTTACATACACTTAAATCCTTTATTATAGAGTAGTTTGCGTAGAGCAGGAATAGGATAGATGCAAATTTAAGTTCCATACCATAAAATGGAAATACGGAGACTATACTAGCGAGTCAAATATAAGAAGCCAAGGTAATTGAACAAGCGGGACATCCAGCAACAAGTATACCTAGGAATCATCCAACAACTCCCACTCAAGAGTTTCAAGCTGAAAATGTTTTTATTTTATAGAGAGTTGATCCGAAAAATATACCAAAGAGTAAGGCAATAGTATACGTAAGAATAGTTTCTGTAATATAATATTTATAGCCCAAATTTCAAATAATGAGCTCTGAATTCGTGAAATACAAGCTTGGGAACAGGATTATTGCAGCTCAGACTATAAATCAGAGATAAAATAAAGGTGAAAGAAGAAGTTTTTTAATATTTTGTATCATAGAGTTCTCATAAATTAGGAATATATATTATATTCCTAATTTATATTTAAGCCAATTATTCTATGTGTTTTTTAGTAAGTAGATACTTAGATCTAAACAAGAATTTGAAATTATCTCTTTACTCAACTGAATAGTTCTTCGTCAATTAGATCAGATGACTGATCAGATTTTTTGATGACAGAAATATCACCAGTGGTTTCAAATACGCACGCGTCAACATCATGGATATGTCGTACTCATGCTATTCTTAATTGCTCCATGAGATTCTCTTTCGTAAGATTTGATGAATCTAGGTTTGATTGTAGTATTTTTCCATTTTCTATAAGCATATATGGAGAATTAGCAAAAATAGACTTTATGCTTGGAACATACTTATACATAAGCAAAATAGCCGACTGAGTAGCTAATATAATAGCAATAACTGAGATTCATCGTAATACAGATGTCGTTTCACTCACCATCATGGTTGCAAGGACAGATCAAATGGCAATCGTGGAAGCGAAATCTATTCAATCTATTTTTGCGAGAGATCTTTTTCCAAATATACGCAATAGTAATTGAAGTCCAACCAGTCCAACTACAACTGCTAGAAGTAAATTGGGAAAATATTGAAAAACAGACTTTATAACTTCAATCATAAAAAATAATCAGAAGATAAAATACATTCATATTAACTATTTTATGTATAAATAGTGTAATGAAAACAAAATAAGCATATCTAGAATTTACTAAATATGCTTTTAGACACTTATATTCCACGTCCTCTTGGCATATCTCCATCATGTAATACAGACTCAGAATGCAATAACTTAGCTGCCAGAGCTGAATCTAGAACCTTTAGAGCGCTTCGTTCTATCATTTGCTTTTCAAAATCTTCCAGCAGAGTTGTTCTAAGTCATTTTTCTCTCCACTGCGAATCTGGACCACATTTTAACGTAATGTCTCGTGCCAAATCTAATGCATCGAGAATTGCCTGATTTGCTCATTGTCACTTGAAAGGACTCATGGGATGCATTGCATCTCAAAGAAGGGTTATACTTCAGAAATTTTTCATAAATTCGGGTTCAAGCACTTCTCTATCATATACCGGATAACCTGTAATTCTAGAAGCGTCTGTTGCATGTAATATTTCAGGAATAGGAGTATGCCAATCTCAGAGTCTATTTATACCTTCTTTTTTGAGTGCTTCTGGTCCATTTTTACTCAATACTTTTGCGTCCGCTTCAGTCATTGGGAAACTCATTTGCCACATAATATTATTTTTATCATATGGCATCATATATATTCGCTCATGTCCATTCACTGTTTGAAAAACTGTTGCAGAGTCCAGAAGTGAACTTTCTAGATTACTCAGTGACTTTAGAGGACAAATACCTAATATAACTATGCAACCCAGATAGTGGAGTGGTGATATATCTTCTCCTATTGTTACACTCCGTATCCGACTGCGTATACCATCTGCTCCAACCACTAAATCAGCCATGGATATAAGTTTCCTGTCACCTACCTGAAACTCTAACTCAATCTGCGATTTAGAGTTATAGGTTAGTTCTTTTAGATTATACCCCCATGCTATTCCTCTATCATTATGCAAGCCCGCAAGTAATTCAGAGCGTAGAGCTTGTCTTGAAATATGTACATTTCTTCGCTTTCATGGTTTTAAAATACCTATATCTCATAACTTTCTCCTCCCCCATTCTCCGATAATTGTCCCTTGAGTATTATGAACCACATGTCTTGTTGAAATTAAACCATCTTTTAGTTCAAAAATTCCTAATCATTCTATAGCTTTACTAGCTTGTTGAAGTGTTAAGCCATAACCTTGAGAACGAGCATCAAAACTCTCATCTCGTTCATAGAGCGTATAAGGAATTCCTCGGTGAAGACAGGCAAGAGCAAGAGCTATTCATCCTATTCATCCTCCAATTATCGCAACATTAGGATAATTAATAGTATCTACTTCGGGGAAATTATCTGATTGCTCTAGCCCAGTACCAGCACAATATGAACAATTATCTATATGAGGAATGAGTGGTTTTACTTTTGTCATTTCGATCACTCCCTCTTCAATTTGTTCTAAAAGCTTCGCGTGACGACGACGAGCTCGCTTTCAGATACTTAGTTTTATTTTTCCTTGTCATTGGCACTGAGTGCAGGATTTGTAATATTGTAACATTCAATAATTTTTGAATTTCTTAAATTTTTTTAAAGTTTACTGATAAATGCTATTTATTCAATGTAGCAAATACTTCAAATATAAATATAAAAGTATTTTTCACGTCTATTAAACACAAAAAAAAGCTCCTCTTTCGAGAAGCTTTTTCGTTTGCTTTCATATTGGAGCACCTTAGTGAAGGAAGTGAGAACTGAGATAGTGACTCTTTAGATATTATTTTATTCTCAATCTAGAATTCTCTTTGCAGCATCAGCTCAATCATCTACTTGGTCTTGAGCTTCATCTGAAAAATACAGTTCAGGATTTACAATTATTCATTTATATATACCTTTTTCTAGAAGTGTTTCATCAGTTAGTCAGTTTCTAGGAAATAATATAATATATCATTTCCCTTCATATCTAAAACTTCCAGCATATTCTCATACTTGTCTTACAGAGTCAATTGAATTAGAATTATATTTATTTGATGCTAAACTGAATCTTTTATGGATATCATGTATTAATCTATCTAAGTTATCAATATCACACTCTAATAAAAGTTCCTGATTCCAAACTCAGTCCTGTAATTTGAGCCCATCTCAAAAATCTACACTAAAATCAATTTGAGCTGCTCAAACCATTGCTTCATACATATTTCTAGAAAAACATGTTTGAGTTCAATATATATCTACTCATCAAAAGTTTTGAGTGTAAGTTCATGTATTAAGTGTATTTATAATAGTCATAATTTATACTTCTCAATCTAGAATATTCTTTGCAGCATCAGCTCATATATTCACCTGTTTTTGAGCTTCCTCTGAAAAATATGAATCTGTATTTACTATCATTCACCTATATATACCATTAACAGTATCAGTTTCTCAAAGTTTGTGTCTAGCATGGAGAAAATTATAAAATTTTCCATTATAATCAAATTTTCCATCATATTCAGGAATATATTCTTGTTTTCACTCTCTTGCTGAAATAGATTGGGTAGTTTTTTCATCTTGCTGAAATCTATCTTGAAATACAGAAATATCTCTATTTCTTTCATCTTCATTAGCATACTCAACTACAAAATGATTATTTCAAATATCAAAAATATTTCTGCCATTATCAAACTCTATTTTTTGAGTTTTAGGTCATGTGAAAAAATAGTTTCCCATTACCATTTGCTCTACTGCTTTAGCAAAATTTCAGGTCACTTTTAAATCATAAAAAATAATTTCCCTTCACTGAAAAGTTATAGGTTCAATATCTGTTAATGATCTAGTATCTGTAGTATGAATACTCATTTTTTTATATTAAAATATTTATATTATTCCGTAATTCTTACTCTTCAAAAATCTATTATATAGAAATTTCAAGAATTATCTACCATGATGTTTCATGGATGCATGTCATTATGTACTAATCATTGTTCTCTTAAGTGTTCTATAGCTATATGAAGTGGTGTACCTCAGGTTCTTCAATGTTCCATTCTGTAACTATAGCTCATTCATAAAGCTTCTCACAAATAATCACCTGACCAATCATCAATAGTAGATTGTATTCATCAAGGATACTGTTTATATTCATCTAATAATAATCTCTCTAACTGTGTATCAGAGAGCATTTTTAAAAATTCTGGTGATTCATCAACTAAAACATGACTATATTTTTCTCTTAGAGTGACTCAATATAAACTTTGTCATTCTATTTTATCCATATAAAAATATCAATCTCTATCTCACTTAATAACTTTAGGAATAATAACATTTTTAGGTATATCACCATTTATTACTCCTTGCTCCCAGATATCATAAAATCTTTGATGGTTTTCAAATTCAATATTTAAATCATCAACTTCTCATGGTTTAGCAATTTTTATTATTTGTCATTCATCTGTAGGGTGTTGAATAATGACTGCTTGAGTTCATTTATCTGAAATAATATCTGCTTCTGTAATTTCTCAGAGTATATCTCTATACTCAGCCAAATAATCAAATCTTGGGTCTTCATATATATTTCGAAACTCAGGAAATTCCTTTCCACAGATATTATTATCAAAAAGGGTTCTAATTTCTCAGCTCGTGAGACCAGCCTCTCTAAGAATTCTAGTTTTTTCTCTGAGGTCTCAGAGTGAATAGTTTCCATCATCTAGCCTTTCTCAGAAATTATGAGCATCTAAAATAGCTTGTCTTTGAGTTTCAAAATCTGGATTATTAATAAAATCCTTTCATAAGAATACTCCTGCTGCCTCAAGTCTCTCAGTATCTGGAAGTTTAGATATATCATCTATAAGAGTTCTATCTAAATTATTTGGAGATGGGGTATCCATTTGTCTCACTGCTGCTGTTATAGCCTTTCTTCAAACAGTTGCTGCAACTCCTATTCAGGTAGCTACTATTCCCAAGTCTGCTACTGATTTTCATTTCTCATAAGCATCTCCTGAAAATAAATCCCAGATACTTTCTCATAGTGCAGATAGAACTCATTTTATCCCTTTCCAAGTTGCGATTTGTTTAAGGGCATCAAGTATCACTCCTCATCTGGTTTCTATAACCTCAACTGCAAGCTCTACATTTTCAAATATGAGGGTATCTACTATTCCTTTTGCAAAGTTTGTAAGAGCTCCATTATTTGCATGGTTTTCATCTATATCTAGAGATTCATATAGGTAGCTTTGAGCTTGCTGTATAAGTTCACGGCTTTCTTCTTCTGGTACTTCATCATCAGCCCCTATTTCTTCATTATCATTAACTGCTACTCTTTGGAGCTCTGCTGCTAGAGTAGCACTATTAGCCTGTTGAAATTCTATGAGGTAGGGTCTGAGTTCTGGGTTATCTTCTATAAGCATTTCAACTACTGCTCTTACATCTTCCACTGTTCCTGTTTCAGCTAAACTAGCAATAGCCTCATCATCTAGTCTTAATAAAATCTCATCAGCTGTTTCTTGATGAGTATCTAATCACTCTGTTTCTTCAGGTCATCTAATTGCTGCAGCTTCTAGCATAGTTTTAAAAAGTGTCTTCTAATTCTAGTAATAAATTTTCTAGTTCTTCTTGTTTTTGTAATTCTTCTGTACATTCAGTGTTTCTTCTGGTATTTACATAGTGTTTTTTGTAATATTCTTGTATCTGAGAAACTTTTATTTCAGGTTTATTTTTGAGTTGTTTCAAGAAATTCAACATCAAAGATTTTTCTGCTTGTATCCCTTGCCTTATAACTCATTTTTGTTTCTCCGAAAGCCTTTCAAAATACTCTAAAATCTGCTGTTTCATAGTAATATTTAGAAACAAGCATTGTCTTACTGCATTTTTCAGGTTTTCTTCATTCAAAATGGCATATAAAAAAACTACAATATGGTTGATATATTGTAGCATAGTTTTAATATTGAGGCAAGAGTTCTCACCATTGTAAGGGTGTCACTTTTTACCATCAAAAAAATCCCTATATCTAGAGATTTTTTCGTTTACTTTTATATTGGAGCACCCTAGTGAAGGAAGTGAGAACTGAGATGATGTATCTTTAATATTATTTTATTCTTAACCTAAAATATCTTTAGTTTATTAGCTCAATCATCTACTTGTTTTTGAGATGTATGTGAAATTTCTTGATTCCATAAAATACCATTATAAGAACCCTCTTCTTCTCCTAGATTTCTTTTATCAGAAGAATAGCATAATGCTCACATAATATAATATTTTCCATCTTTTTGAAAATATCCTGAATATTTAGGAATTTCTCTCCCATTTTTTAGTTCTGAAATAATAGCATTTTTTGCTTCAAATGTATTTTCCCAAAATTTTCTTATATTTTCAATATCTTCATAACTTGAGCTTTCTACTAAAAATACTGAACCCATTTCAGAAACTGAATAAACTCAAAAATCTGCTACTTCTCTCTCTGCATATCTTCATTTTCCATTTAGTCCTAAAATAACATCAACATAACCTGATGAAGAGATATTATCTGGTTCAATTATTTCAATTCATTCAATGAATTGTGATGATGTATTAGTATTTACTGTATTCATAATATTATTTTATATTTACATTACCAAAGTCAATTATATATATAGTTCCATCCCTTGCTCTCATAAAATTTGCTGCATGTAAATCAGAATGTTCAAGTCAATTATATTTCAAATATTGCATTGCATTTCAAAGAGTTGAATTATCATTTCAATTTGAAAACTGTTCTCTCACATCTTCTACTGTTCAACTTTCAGCTAGACTTGCAATAGCATCATCATCAAGCTTTGATAAAATCTCATCAGCAGTTTTTTGATGAGTATCTAGACCTACAGCTTGATCTAAGGATGAATGTAGTGCTTCTCCAGCCATTATATGTTTCCTAGTTCTAATAATAAATTTTCAAGTTCTTCTTGTTTATGAAGTTTCTCTCTAAGTTCTTCACCTTTTCTGATTCTTGAATAGTGCTTTTTATAATATTCTTGTATCCTACTAACTTTCATCTCAGGTTTATTTTTGAGTTGCTTCAAGAAATTCAACATCAAAGATTTTTCTGCTTGTATCCCTTGCCTTATAACTCATTTTTGTTTCTCCGAAAGCTTTTTAAAATACTTTAAAATCTGCTGTTTCATAGTAATGTTTAGAAACAAGCTCTGTCTTACTGCATTTTTCAGGTTTTCTTCATTCAAAATGGCATATAAAAAACTACAATATGGTAGATATATTGTAGCATAGTTTTAATTATGAGGCAAGAGTTCTAACTTCGCTAGGGGTATCGCTTTTTAACATCAAAAAAACTGCTAATTAAAGCAGTTTTTATGTCTAAATCATATTGGAGCGGGGGACCAGGTTTGAACTGGCACACCCAAGGGTTGAAGCCTTAGTACACTCACTCTTTTATGTTACCCCCGCAAAAATTTAAAGCGTGAAGAGTATATGAATTATAGCCAAAACTGTCAAATTTATTTTTTGCATTTTCCCTCAAAGAGCTTATATTAGAAGCGATTACTTTGTTATTGTTACCATACTATGAGTATTGAATTTATTTATAATATTTTTGAGAGGTTTATATTTTCTACGATGTACTACCTCGATAAGCTTGGGCCTAAGATTATTGCTGCCATAATTGTACTGACTCTTGGGTGAGTTATAGCGTACGCAACATATAAAATAACCATGCTCATCTTTAAAAATTTCCATATTATGGATCTCATTGATAGGATGTGGGCTGGATTTGAGGAACAAACAACTCAAATTGTGGATAAAAATATAGATGACAATATTGAAAAGCTTAATAAAATAAATCAAAATAAGCAAAAAATCAGGTATGACAAGATTACAGCGAAATCTTTTTCTTACTATATCTTTCTATTATTCTTCAGATGGGCCGTTGTGATACTTGGAATTACTGAAATTGAGCAATTTATGCAGGATTTACTTGCCTACCTCCCAAGTCTCTTTATATGAATACTCATATGATTCTTCGGGATACGATTTGCAAACTCTGTTCACGATATTATATTTCAAGCAATGGAGCTTACAAAACAAAAAACAAGCAGTATCATAGCAATGTGAGCAAAAATAATCATTATGTTTTTTACACTTATGATTATGCTCAACTACATACAAATTGTAGATCAGTTTATTATTAATTCCCTCTTTCTAGGATTTATAACTACTATCACCATAGCATTTTGACTCGCATTTTGAATCGGTTGAAAAGAAGTAGCGAGAGAAATATTAGAAAGTTTTAGAAAATAACTATGAAACAAGACTTTCTCGATTACATACAAGAAACATTCCAGTTTTCTCCGTCCGAAATGACGGAGTTTTCGTGTGCCTTAACTCAGCCTCTTAAAAAAACTCTCCGAGTAAATATAAATAAAATATCTGTTTCAGATTTCAAACTTCTGGCTCTAAAAAATAATTGGCAACTTTCAGAAACTCCTCTTTGAAATAATACATTTTATATAGATAGAGAGGATACTTCACTGGCTCTTTGAAATACCCTCGAACATATAACAGGATACTTCTATATCCAAGAACTCGCAGCTTCAAGCTCACCCTATTATCTGAGTGATGATATAGTAGATGAGACTGAGTATACTATTCTGGATATGTCAGCGAGCCCTGGAGGAAAGACAACTCAACTCGCTGAGTATTATCCTAACTCAGTTATAATCGCAAATGAGATAGATAAATCTCGAATGCGACAACTCCATGAAAATACAGACAGACTTGGTACTAAAAATGTCTTTGTAACAAACTATGACGGGAGATTCTTTGCAAATTACGAAGAATTATTTGATAAAATATTACTGGATGCTCCCTGCAGTGGAGAAGGAACAGCTTATAAATCTGATGATGCTCTCAAATACTGGAATATTAAAAATATTAAAAAAATAGCAAAGCTCCAATTTCAACTACTTGAGTCTGCAATGATTTCACTTAAGGTGTGAGGAGAACTCGTCTATTCAACCTGTACGCTTAATAGACTTGAAAATGAAGAAATCATTAATAAGCTTACTGGCAAATATGGTGAACATTTTAACGTTGTCTCTCTCTCAGATGATTTGACGAAACCTCTCATCCGAGCGTGGCCACATAAGGAAAAAACTTGATGATTTTTTGTCGTAAAATTGAGGAAAAAGACTCCCTTTCCAGATACAACAAAAAAAAGAAAGCTTCAAAAAAATATCCAGTGATTTGAAAGAGTCTCAAATACTGATTCTAAGATTATTGAGACCTTCCTGTTACATACTTTTGGATTACTCCTTACGGGTAAGTTTTATACCTATAGAAATGAGATATATTATACTGAAAAAAATATAGACTTTTTCTGGGAAAACTTCTTTTTATTCAAAGTAGGAGTAAAAATTGGGAAACTAGATAACGGAGTCTTTGAACCTAACTTTTTCTTGTGAACCCATTTTTGAATATTTTCAAAAAATTCGATTAAAGTGAGTGACTCAGAAATAGATAGCCTCTTCAAATGACAAGAAACTGAGTGAATTATAGATTCTATAAGTAAAAATATTTCAGATAATAACAACTATTACCAAGTATATATCTGAGATATTCCAGCTGGAGTTATAAAAATGAAATGAACAGTAGCAAAAAGTTTACTCGAAAGTAGATTTATGAGAAAATAGATTTTAGATATAAGAAGAAAAAAAATGCAATACAAAGTTTTTGGCTGCAAGGTCAACAAATACTATACTGATAAGTGGCTGAATTCAGAGTATCTCAGTGATAAATCTGGAACTTTTGTAGCAAGTTGTGTCGTAACAGATAGTGCAAAGAGAAAGTGGGTACGATTTGTAAAAAAAGAAGTAGAAATCCTTGATTCAGAGCAAAAAGTCTATATCTCATGATGTGGAGCTTTTAAAGATTGAAAGGCTCAAGATGATTTTTTTGATTTGTATCCAAGTTTAGCAGGATTTCAAGAAAAAATAGAAGTTCTCGATGAAGCTCCGCAGGAAAACTCTGCTGAAGTGTCACTGCGAGCTGAGGAAATTAAAAGAGACGAATCATCAAAATCTACAACAAAAATTGATCTCTCTAAACTCAAGAAATTACAAAACTCAAGCATCTATACTCGGAAATATCTTCTGATTCAATGAGGATGTGACAGTTATTGTACCTTTTGTCTTACGGTCCAAAAAAGAGGTCGACATTACTATAGGTCAAGTGAGGATATAATAGATGAAATACTTGAATATGAACAAGAGTGAGGAAAAGAAGTCGTCCTCACGTGAGTGAATCTCTCAGCCTGGGGATTACAAAATACCCATGAAACAAAAAATTTCTCTCAAAGTTTAGAAAAAAACGGTCAAAAATGACAAGGATCACAGTTTGCAAAACTACTTGAAGCCATATTAGAAAATACAAGTATTCCGAGAATACGAATATCCTCTCTTGGTCCTGAGTTTGTAGATGATGCAGTGTTAAAAATACTGGGGAATACTCGAATCTATCCTCATTTTCATTTTTCTATTCAAAGTGGATCAACAGATGTGTTACGGTCTATGGCTCGACACTATGACTGAGCTTATATGCGAGATTTATTACAAAAAACTCAGGATATTAAAAGGGACGATGGAGTAAGTATCAGTATTTGAGCTGATCTCATAGTATGATTCCCATGAGAAACAGAAGAGGATTTTACAGATACCTATAAGTTAGTGAAGGATTTCAATATTACAAAAGTCCACGCTTTTCCATTTTCAGCTCATACTATGTGAGAATCTGTACCAGCTGGGAAGTTCAAAAATCAGGTTTCAGATGAAATAAAAAAACAACGAATGCAGGAACTTATGACTCTTGCTGACACGGTAAGAAGTGACTTCCTAGCCTCTGAGAAGTGAAAACGATTTCAAGTACTCGTTGAAAAAGTGAGAGGCGATACATTCTCAGGTTGGACTGAGAATTATATCGAAGCAAATGAAACGAATTTTAGACTGGAATCAGGGACTTTACAAAGAAATAATATCATACAATGAATTCTCATATAAATAAATACATTCTACCGGTATTGATACCATGAGTATGTGTCTTAGTGATTCTAGATGCCCTCACAAAGTATTATGCACTGTATTATTTGCAACAAAAGATTACGATTATACCAAATATTCTTTCATTGGTGTATGCTCAAAATACAGGAATAGCTTTTTCTATTCCATTAGAATGAATCTTGCTTAAAATAGTGACTCTTGCTTTGATTTTTTGAATTTTTTACTATTATTGGAAGTACGAATCACACAAAGATAATACCCTCCTACATTTTTCTTTTGCTCTTATTTTTGCTTGAGCTCTTTGAAATGCATGGGAAAGAATATTTATTGGCTATGTAACTGATTTTATATCACTCCAATGATTTGCTATATTTAATCTTGCTGATAGTTTTATAAGTTTGTGAGCCCTATGACTTGCGTATTATTACTGGAAGTATACTCCATAATTATTAAAAAATGTCGTTTTGACCAAGAAAGATAACAATACAAGATATTGCACTTAATTCTCTTTGAGCCCTTATCTCTGGATTTATAGCGAGTATCCTAATTGTATTTATAGTATTTGTTGTATCGACTGTAATCAATATTCCTGCTGCATTTTCATCAAATATAGGCATATCTGATACAAATCCTCTTTTCCCATTTATACTCTCTTTTATAACATTTATTAGTACGATGTTAATGGTATTTTTAACGGTAAAAATACTCACACTCATAGATAACGAACGATATAAAAAAAATACTGTCATCTATGGACAAATAGCTTTTTTTGGAATATTGATGTACCTCTGTGTCACTCCTCTCTATATTTATATGGGGCTTCTTGATTACCAAAATATTCTTACAATATTTATCGTCCATACTATATTTCTTACTTTTGGAACTTCTCTTTTACTGGAAATACTGACAAATTATAGATACATTTTGACTTGATTTTATGGAAGTTTTGTAGGACTATTTTTTACTAGTATCATTGTAGTATTTATATTTCAAAATATTGAAAATGGATACGCAAAACTCTTGTCTCTCCTTATACTGCTCCCTATTATTAACACATTGCTGATATTTTTTAAAGGACTCTTTGAGCTCTTATATTATAAGTATTATCTCTTTTCAAACCTTGATCAACTTTGAGATATATTCTACCAAATAGAAAAAAATGAAGCCGAAGACATGCGAATTGAAGAAGAAAAAAATACTCTCTAATACCCTCCTATGAAAGAAATCGTAGAACAAACCCTCTCTTTGTATTTCAAAAAAATGAGAGAACCTCTTTTTGAAGAACTTACTCTGAGTCATAATATAGATATAGAAAAAAAGTGATGTAGTTTTGTTACGCTCTACTTAAGCTGAGATGTGCATGGATCTGCTGGAAACATAAAAGAAATATCTTGAACTATGGCTCAAGATATTTATAAAAATACAATAGAAGCACTTACAACAGACAAACGTTTTAAACCACTTACGCTCACGGAAGCTGAATCTCTCAAATTTCGACTTGATATTATTGAGGACAGAAAGGTCATATCAGAATCAGAGATGATGAATCTAGATCCTGTAAAGTATTGAGTGATAGCAATAAAAAGAGATTATGATAAACTCGCTGTGATTCTTCCAAACATATCTCCTAAAATACTCACTGGTTCTGATTTCATTGAAATACTCAAAAATAAATTACAAGAAAAAAAGTTTGATGAGAAAGATTATATTATCTACTCTATTTCTACTATCTCTGAAAGTAATTATTAAAAAAAGCCCCGACTCATTCGGGACTTTTTTTAATAATTATTAGAATCGATAGAGCTCTAATTCTACTCAAGAAAAATATAAATCTTTTATATCCTCCGCATCTAATCAGATATACCACGCAAAACTTTGAGGTGTTTTTTTCACTATATGTTCTACTCTTATTTTTTTCCAAACTTTTCATCAAATATTCACTGTTTCAAGAACTTTTTCAACTCAATTAATTGAGAATGTTCCGTCAGTATAATATATTCGATTGTGGAACATGTATGAAGCTTTTGGGTTTAATGAGGTAGTGTTGGACCATCAACCGTCTGATTCATCTGTCACCCATAAAGTCATACGAATTTTATCTCACGCATCTACAACCGTGAAGTCATCAAAATGGACTTCGTAGTTACTCAGTTGGTCTCATACCAAATGTCACACAAATCATGATGAGCTTGGATTTGCTAAACTTATGATTGATGTATCTCCATAGGTGTTGTAAAGTGTATGGTAATACGTAGATATGTCAGTTCAGGTTCAAAACGTTCCATCTACAGGACCTAAGTGACTTCCGTCAATTCTCGTCCACGCTTTATTATCATCTCAAATATCACAATATACTTCTTGCACTGGCAGAGGGCCATCTCCATCAGGATCAATATTATAAAATCAGTTTTCTAAAGCGTCACCAGATAGTAATAAACCATTACAACTAAATGAATATGGAAAATCAACATTATACTGCTTTTTTAAAAACTTTTTTATTTTATTAACTCAATCCTCTTGAAGAAATGAAATATACTTATCAAAACTCTCAGTGGGAGTAGTAGCGTAAATATATCTTAATTTATTTACAAATTGATCAAGTCCATCCTTGGTCTTAGGATTACTTACACTCCCTGTATATATTATTGGATCACTTACATTAAAATTAAATCAATTATTTGTCTCAACTAATCAAAAATAACTACTTGGGAGATTAAAAAATTCACTATAAACCAATTTTCTTTGAGTAATAATATCATTTATATTCAATGAGGATAAGTCACTTGCAATAATTGATGGGCTGGCAATATAGTGATAATCACTTCAAACAATAGCTCTCACCATTACTTGATTAAAATTTCATTTAACTAAAGCTGTTGGGATGCTGGAATTTGTTTGAGCTATTCAAGACTGACTATCATCAGATTTAAGCTTTTCAAATAGTGCTCAAATTTGATATTCTTTCTCATTATTTGTTACTGAATATGCATACTCAATTTCAAATTTTGGGTCTTTTGGTATATTGAGTCAGAAATTTTTTATTTTGTTCACAACTCCAGATCAAAATAATCATTGAGTCCAAGCAACTGATCATTGATATTCAATTTCAACTGGAGTATCAGGAATAGGAAGTTTGGACTCTTGAGTATAATACAACTCTAAGTTTGTCACCATATTATTTAAATCAGAAAGTCGTGAAGAATCTCTCGTTTCTGCAAAACTATTAAAAAAATAAATAAAAGATATGGTTGCTAATATACTCAGTACCGTCATTACAACCAAAAGTTCTACGAGTGTGAATGCTTTTTTATTCATGTTTTATTTATAAAATAATTCAAATCATAAATTTGTAAAATCAACTGGAGTTGTACTCCCATTAATTCATCTTCAAATTTTCCAACTGAAGCTTTCTAAAATACCAGTGATGGGGATTCGTAATGTATCATCTCTCCAAACTGATCCATTGCTTGCATCAGAGAATGCCTGATATGTTATCTCAGATTGCCCCTCATACTTCATACTATAATAAAATGGAGTTTGTGTTGTTCATTTAATGGATGCAGATAGTCTGATTTCAGAAGCGCTTTCTACAAAAGGAATTTCATCAAAAGTTAGTTCATAATATGAATTAACTCATCATTCATGTCGAAGTATATTTGAGTTTGGAGTAGTAGCTGGAGGAGTAAGATCACTTCGTACACTGTTTTCAAAAATATTGTTAACTGATCAAGTAGATACATATCATCCAAAACTATTTGGGTCTTGCAATAATGCAAAGTCTCAGTGGTCTATAAAATTATCTCACACTTTTGTCCATCATCCTCAATCAGTAGTCATATCACAATACACCTTGTATGGTAATTTTCCACCAATTCCATCACTATCAACAGTATATGATCAAGATTTAATATCCCCTCATGCGTAGGCTTCTATCTCTCTAATAGTTATAGTTTTTCAATTTGCAGCAAAAATCTTTAGTAATTTTATATCATGTAATTCTCCAATTCAAGCTAAGTCTAAATCTATAATATAATCTTCTGATGTATCCCAAAGAGTATGAGTATATACTGGTATTGGATCATTGTACTCCGTAAAGAGTTGAATTTCAGCTTTCGACATATCTCAAGATAAATCTGATATCGTATTATATATTCTTAAAAATCATAAAGGGACTGCATTATCCCATCTCAATTCTATATATCACCCTTTTTGATTGGCTTGATACTCAAAGTTGAGATTTCATTCAGTAAGTTTTACTTGATTATTTATTCCACCAGGTCATTGCACTCAAGAATCCGGGCTTGTTGGAGTCGCATCTACTGATGCTTCGGGAGCAATATTATAAATAAGTTTTTGATCGAGTATTTCACTACAGAAATACGGTTTAATAGGATTTATACCTACTACTTCTGACAGAAGATTTTCAACATAATACGTTCCATAATTATCAAAATAATTGGAAAAGTCTTTATAAATTGAAGAGTGTTGATACGAAGTTCTTAGCACTCCGTCAATTTCTTTGATTCATTTATAGGAAGAGATATCGTCTTTTGATCAAGAGAAAGCAATTGGTGACTCTAGATGTAAATTAAATCAACCAGAGCTTTTAAAATTTGTCGCTGTGTACGATGATGGAGCATTATTGTATCAAGTATATACTAATTTATTATTTTGTATGATATTGATAAAATCTGTGTTTGAGATATCACTTGCAATGATAGATGGGGTTGTAAAAACAACATGATTTCCAGCCGTATTAAGTCCGTGAGTAAAGAGTCTATTATAATTCCCCTGTACAAAAACAGAGCTATTGGGAAATTCGCTTGATTCAATTTCCGGTAAAACTGGAACTGGTTCAGTTCAACTATTTACTGGGGCTTCATTCTTATATGGGTGATCAGCTGGTAAATAATCTACCAAAGCCCATTTATGTGCAAGATACCCTTCCATTTGAAATCTGACATCATCTGATTGAGTGGTATCAAATATTATAACTTCTCAAATTCCCCAATCAGCGAGCTCATTATTTTTATTATATCATCCAGCCTTATTAAGTGCCCAAGTAACACCTGTGATTGGATTTGTAGCTCACTGAGATATTAAATTTCAACTATTTAAAAACTCATAATTTATCCCATCGGTAACAAAAGAATAGAAAAATGCAGCTCTTTTATTCGTATTTTTAATGGCAGGTGCTGTATTGATATGCGACGGTGTTGATCAAATTTTAAGAGCATTTCTATAATTGGAATATGAACCAATTATATAACCTTTATTGGTACCCTGTAATGCTATACCACTAGCTTTTCCCCCAGAATCATGCAATACATAATAGACTTCTCATTGTGAGATATTAGATCCATCAAATCGCAGTCCATCTGCTTTTTCTACAAATATACCATTTATATTATTTACTGAATCTTTCGTATACGTTACTTGCCCATGAGTGACTGTCGGATTTCACGTGATACCCTTGGTACCTTTGTTTACCCATGTTGTTACCACAGAGCCATCTGCAGGATTATCAGTTGTATCTCCATTTCCATTTACATCATCAGCATCTAACCAAATTGTAGGATTTAATAATCCAGGGTTATAAAATCCTGCTGCGTACGTTTTAGACACAAGTGGATCAATGTCTTTAAAATTAAATGTTGATTGCTGTGTCAAATCCATCCATGATTGTTTCGATCATTCCAAAACATAAGCTATTTGATATTCCTTTTTATTTTTAGTAATTGAATATGTATATTGGTTCCCATACAATGGATCTTTTAAGTCACCAAAAATTTTCCCCGTTTCGTCTCATGATTTTTTTCAAAAAACTCATTGGACCCATGCTACAGCACCATCAAATGTTATTTCAACTGCATCGGTTGGCTCAGGAAAATAACCAGAATGTGCAAAAAATATATTCAAGGTTGAATTGACGGAAGATATATCTTTTAAACGAGCGGTATCTCTAGATTCAGAGGTATATCTAGAAAAAGAAATGAAACCAATGGTAGATAAAATTGAAAAGATAGTCATAACGACTACGAGCTCTAAAAGTGTCACTGCTTTTTTTGAAGAATATTTATTCATATTGGTGGTTATCGCTAAATACTTAAGATATATTACTACATTTTTGGGTTCAAAGGTAATAATGACTGCTAAGTTTGATTGCGAAATAACTCATATGTTGTATTAGTACATTTCTATATTTCTGTAATGCGTAATTTTGTGCGAACTTATTTCTCTGAGTATAGTGATAACATCAAACTGTATATTTTCGAGAGGTACTTTATGTATTTTGCAGTAAAATTGCATGGTTCTCAGACATTTTCGCAACTTTCGAGCTATTATTGCATCTTCTGGAAGTCAAAATAAGGTATGTGATCTATATTTTACTTCTATGAAATAATATCTCGATCATTTTTCTGCAACAATATCAACTTCTCAAAATCTTCCGAACTTGAAATTGGTGTCTTTTATAACAAATCCATGTTTTTGTAGATATTTAATGGCAATAATTTCCCCTTCATCTCATATTTTTTTCATATATTTTTCATATATTTTTTATTTATATACTCAAAATATATACAAAAGTTTTATATTCGCAATATTTTAGAGGTTTACAATCTTCAATATATCTATAAAATAGAAAAAATAATATTTAAAATTAGCTATTGAGTTTCGTAGATGATTTAGAACAAAGTATAGATATCGTCGATCTTGTTGGGAGATATACGAGACTTAAAAAGGCAGGAGCAAGTTACAAAGCTCATTGTCCTTTTCCTGGTCATAGCGAGAAAACTCCGAGTTTTGTGGTAAGTCCTGTAAAACAAATAGCCTATTGTTTTGGGTGTCACAGATGAGGGTGACCAGTAAAGTTTATTATGGATATGGAAGCAACTGAGTTTCGTGAAGCTGTTCAAATCCTATGAAATATCACGGGAAGAGAAATACAGTGATTTACTGAAAGTAAAGAAGTTATCCAAATCAAAAAAAACCTCTACTCACTGTATAAAGATGCGAGTGTGTATTATCAAAAGTCACTCAAAGAAAATCCGGAAATAAAAAAATACCTCATGGACAGAGGTCTCAGTGAAGATGATATAATAAATTTTGCTTTTTGATACGCAGATTCTTGAGTGTCCCTCTATAACTATCTCAAAGACAAATGATATCAGGATGAACAAATCGAGCAATCACATATATTTCTCGATATCAGACAAAAAAAGGATAAATTTATAGGAAGAGTTATTTTCCCAATTGAAAATCTCAGAGGTGATACTGTTGCTTTTGCTGGGAGAATTATTTGATCGTGAGAACCTAAGTATCTCAATTCACCAGCCAGTGATATTTATGATAAATCGTCTATTTTATATGGTCTCTACAAAGCAAGAAAAGCTATCTCCACATCAGATCAAATCATAGTGACTGAATGATACATGGATACTATAGCGCTTCATAGATACAACTTTTTACAAACCGTAGCCGTTTCAGGAACCGCACTCACAGAAAAACACATCACCATTATTAAACGACTCACGCATAAAATTTATCTCTGCTTTGATAATGACAAAGCTGGTGAACAAGCAACTAAATTATCTCTCGAGCTCCTAAAAAACAAAGGACTAGAGGTCAAAATAATAGAAATATCTTGAGCAAAAGATCCAGATGAATTTTTAGAATGAGGATGAAATTTCCAAATACTTATAGATTCAGCAATAACTCCAATTCAATATCTCATTCAAAAAACAAGCTATAATTTAGAAAGTATAGACGAAAAGAAGAAGTTTTTGAGTGAAATATTTGAAACTATTTCGAGTTATTCTGATTCTATAGAACAAGATATGTACCTCCAAGAAATATCAAAACTGAGTAAAACTCCCCTTGCTCTTATTTATGAGATGTATAAAAAAAGAGGAAATACTCAAAAGGAGGTCGCAGAAAAAGCTCCAAAAATACAACTTTCTACAGATGAAATACTTCTGAGTTTCGTATATGACAATTATGATGCTGCTGAAATAGTAACAAACTGACTACTATTCCCTGAAGCCAAAAGCTCTGTACTTGAATCAGCACTTGAGAATCCTGAAAAATTTTTCTCTTCACTTGACTTACAAAAAAAAGAAACACTCAAAGCATTAAACTTTCAAAACTCTCAAAAATACACGAATCCAGAGGATATGCTCTGAGCCCTACACTCTGCTATACTGCAAGTAAATAGAATTTTTTATAAACAACTCACAGAAAAATATAAACAAAAAATTAACCAGTGAGATTCTCAGGCTCTTGTAAAATATTCTGAACTATTACAAACAGCAAAAAAGCATAATTTAAAATAGAGAATTCAAAAAAAATCTCTTGCATTTTTAGACGTTTTTCATAGAATACATCACGAAAAAGAGATAGTATTTCTCAAATTCAATTAAAAACTATATACGAAATTATAAGTATATCACACCACATTTATACTTCTAGGATTCTCTAGAAGCTTTTTTCTGTAATATTACAATCACATATGGCTACACCAAAAAAAGATGATATCAAATCAAAGATACAAGAAATAGATCTCGACACTCTCTGAGCTGCAATGCAAAGTCTTACAACCCAAGATGAAGCACTACAACAAAAAGAAGCTGAAGAAGCTGCTGTTAAAATCGAATCATGAGAAGTAAATGATGATGTCGTTGTTGAAGCACTCGAAGAGATTTGAGCCCTAAAAAAAGAAAAAGGACTCAAAAGAATGCCCATAGAACGTGATCAAGACAAACGAAGAGTGTGAAAATGAATGCAAAAATTCATAGACAATGAGATTCCTGATGATATGCTTGAGGATATGCCTGAAGAGATTCAAGAACTCATGAAAAAGTGAAAAGTTGACGGAAGAATCACTCAAGATGAGCTCATGAACGCAATCCCTAATGCTGAGGATGATGTTGATTTGCTTGATGAAATCTATTCTCGACTCATGACGATTGGAATTGATGTTGTAGATAGTTTAGATAAATCTAATCTCTTTACTGATTGAAAAAAAGAAAAAAAGGACAATCATAGTGGAGCGGTTTCACTCTCAGAAATCTCAGACGATTCTATCAGAATGTACCTCAATGAAATCGGTCGTGTTGATCTCCTGAATGGAGAACAAGAAGTAGAACTCGGTCGTAGAATCAAGGAAGGAGATCAAGAAGCTAGAAAAACACTCGCAGCAGCGAATCTAAGACTGGTTGTTTCTATTGCAAAAAAATATATGGGTCGAGGTCTTTGACTTCTTGACTTAATTCAAGAATGAAATGTTGGACTTTTTCGAGCTGTAGATAAATTTGATGCGACAAAATGATTCAAATTCTCTACTTACGCGACATGGTGGATTCGACAAGGGGTAACTCGAGCTATTGCTGATCAAGCTCGAACGATTCGAGTTCCCGTTCATATGATCGAAACCATCAATAAATTCACACATACCTATAGACGTCTCACTCAAGAACTCACAAGAGAACCACTTATGGAAGAACTTGCAACAGAACTTGATATGGATATCAAAAAAGTTCGTCAAATAATGAGAATCTCTCAGGATATTCTCTCTCTTGATGCTCCAGTTGGTTCTGAAGAAGATACATCTCTTGGTGATTTTATCGAAGATGATAAAACAATGGCTCCAGATGAGCAAACGAATATGAATCTCCTAAAAGAAAATCTTAATGAAATGCTAGATTTCCTCACTCCTCGAGAAAGAAAAATTATCAAAATGCGTTTTGGACTCGAATGAGGAGATGTTCACACGCTTGAAGAGGTTGGAAAAGAGTTTGGAGTTACAAGAGAACGTATTCGACAAATTGAAGCAAAAACCCTCGAAAAACTCAAAGAGCATCCAAATGCTGACAAGATTAAATTCTTTTAAACACTACATTTTTCACACAATATTATGACTCAAATTTCTGTTATAGGACATAAAAATCCTGATACTGACTGTACTCTTTCGGCTATCATTATGGCTGATTATTTGAACAAAAAGTGATATTTAGCAACTCCATATATTCAAGGAAGCCTCAATAAAGAAACACTTTTTCTGCTGGAAAAATATAATATACCAGAGCCTGTAATAGTTACACAATTAGATACTAACATTGATGTCTGTCTCGTTGATCACAATGAAGCGTCTCAAAGTATTGATAATCTCACCAACGTGAGAGTAAGTCATATTGTAGATCACCATAAAATTAATTTTGAAAGTAATACTCCTCTCTTTATGAGACTTGAGCCTCTATGCTCTACAGCTTCTGTTTTGTATAAGATGTATATAGAAGCAGGTTATGAAATATCGCAGGATATTGCAACTATGATGCTTGCGTGTATTATGTCTGATTCACTTCTCTGGAAATCATCAACAACGACTGAAGAGGATAAAGTCATTGCTGCAAAATTACAAAAAATAACTGCTATCTCAAACCTCAGTGATTTTGCAATGCCGATGTTTGAAGCTAAATCTGATTTATGAGATGTATCAGCTGAGGAAATAATAACATCAGATTATAAAATATTTGAAGCATGAGATTCAAATATAGGATGTGGAACAGTTGAGACGACATCTCCAGATAATATTTTAGCAAGAAAAGAAGAAATACTTGTCTGAATGAAAAATATTAAAGAGAATCAAAAACTCGATTTCATCATGCTCAGTATCGTAGATATCATTCAAGAAATAAATACGACCCTTGTTTTAGATGGAAAAGATTCTGAAATAATTGAAACGGTTTTTGACTCGAGCGTTATAAATAATGAAGCAAATCTTTGAGCTCGACTGTCACGTAAAAAACAAATTATCCCTCAACTCACTGAGTATTTTAACGCACGGTAATGGAAAAATACTGACTGATAATTGGCAGGTTTCAACCATTGCATATTTGACATAAGCTTCTCATTCAAAAATCTCTCGAGCAAAATATAAAAACGATTGTGCTCATTGGTTCATCAGAAACACTAGACGAAAAAAATCCCTATAGTTTTGAACTCAGAAAACAAATAATGAACTCAGAGTATGAAAATAGAGGGTTAATTATTCAAAATCTTCCAGATTATAAAAGCGATACAGAGTGGATTGCTAAGATTTTAGAGTACATTCCGAAGGAATCTACTCATATAGAAGTGTATTGCTGAGATAAAAAAAATGATTCTGCAGTTTTAGTACTACAAAAACTTTGAAACCTCCTCCCATTTGATATAGATATCTTTGAAATACCTAGAAGTATCCTTCCTATTTCTGCAACACAGATTCGAGATTGGATAAGAGATAAAAATATTTCTAAACTCAGTGAGTTTCTCTGAAAAGCTACTCTTAAAATTCTTAAAAAAGAAAAATTGATTTAAGCTCATTATTCGCTATAATGCAGCTATACTTTATATAAATAGACAAAAATATATGATCCAAGATGCTAAAAAAGATTTAGAAAAGGCTCTTTCACACCTAGAGAGTGAATTCTCTAAGCTTCAAATGTGAAGAGCGAATCCAGCACTCGTAGAATGAATAATGATAGAACAATACGGGAGTTTACAAGCAATTAAAAATATAGCCTCTGTAAATATTTTAGATAACCAAACACTCTCGATTGCCCCGTGGGATAAGAGTATCGTTCACGCGATTGCAAAAGCTATAACAGATGCCTGAGTAGGTTTAAACCCTCAAACACAAGCTGACTCTGTGCTTATTAGAATACCTCCAATGACGGAAGAGAGACGAAAAGAAATGGTAAAAGTAGTAAAGAAATTTACGGAAGATGGAAAAGTATCCGTTCGAAATGTACGAGGTGATTATCTTAAAAAGATAAAAAGGCAAGAAACAGATAAAGAAATCTCTGAAGATGTCGCTCGAGATCTAGAACGTGATTTACAAAAACTCATCGATGAGGCTAACAAAACAGTAGAGGAAGTCGCAAAAAAGAAAGAATCTGACATCATGAAAGTATAAAAAAATATTTGTATTTCACACAATTTCTTATATAATCGGGCAGATTTACAACAAATTTAATCTTAATATCATTGCAATGGCAAAAGGAAAAAGAACTTATGTAGCATATTACTCTACAGAAACTGGAAATATGGTTCACTCTACGAATATCCAAAAAAAGAATTTTGAAGCTGGTAAAAAAGGTCCAGAACTCAGAAAATATAATCCAAAAACTCGAAAACACGAGGTTTTAAAAATGAAAGAAATTAAAAAAGGATAATTTTCTTGGATTCTACTTACAAAAAAACTCTTCAGCCAATGCTGAAGAGTTTTTTTGAGTCTCTTCTATCTCACAAATATCATACCATTTTTTCAAGCTAGATCTCAATCAACTCAGCTATTAAATTTATCTGACCTCAATCAATATAAACTTTTTCCATTATCTATTCAAGAATTCACAGCAGATGAATAATATCTAAAATAATATCATTCATATCTATGTCCACTCACTCTCCCTCAATCAGCAATTTCTCTATCTGTGTAATCAATATTTCCCCATCTACTGACATAGTAGCCTGTTGTCCCCTCATTATCACAAGCACTAGCCCAAGTAGTTACAGGAAATAATTCTCTACAACTGCCAGGAACTGTAGAACTAGCACTTGCATATTGGCTCGCATCTTTTATATAAAGTGTATCACTTATCTCAACACTTAAAGCATAATCTATAGTTTTTCCTGTTGTGTAAGAAGCTAACATAATTTCAGAAAAATTTAAATTTTTAGATTCTGATCATAGCGAATATGGAATAACCTCATTATCTAAACTCCCTCATTCAACCATCCATCAAAAATCTTGATACAGAGAGTCACCTTCACTTGTACGTCCAACAAGAGTCCATCCACCACCATCAAGCTCCATGTTACAATACACTTGAATAATTTTCTTTCAAGAAGGGTTTATTATATAGAGTCCATTTACAGCAGAAGGTAGAGATAACTTGTGAGACTTACATGTCGAGTTTGGTATGAGTCACAAAAATTCATCACTCCCACCTTTTAAAAGCCTTGAATTAGTTAGGATTGCAACAAGATCATTTGATGCTCCTCCTATATCAATAGTTGAAGCACTTGCATAGCTAGGATTTCTATGTATGGGAATACTGGTACTCGTATCTATTAGGACACCTAGTTCAGCTCAATATACGTATGGGTACAATCATTCTCAGAGTGCATACGTGTTTTGAGTGAATCAAACATTAAGAGAGTCTTCATTTTCTAAAAATGTTAAAATTTGTGTACTCTTTCTATCTACACTTGTGAAAAATGTAAAAAATTCTTTTGTCCTGGGATCTACTCCACCATCAGAATATCGAATAACATCAAGAGTATCTTGATTTATATCTCATTGATATCAGGCAATAGTTCCAGCATATTCAATCGTTTTAGTTCACTGTGAGAGAGGAAACTGATTTCGTGCTGTATAGAGCTCTGAAGCGTTGTAGAGATTTGCTACTTGTTGAATTCTGTTTGAATCTCGTACTCAAAGTAAATAATCTGTGTATGCAACAAATCCAATACTTGATAGGATTGCGACTATTGTAATAACGACTATGAGTTCTACTAAAGTAAATCATTTTTTCATATAAAAATAGTTATCGTACATAAATCATTCCTGGTTTCCCTGCTAAATCTCAAATTGACTCTCAACTAGTCACTCATCCCTTAAATCCATTAACTTGTAATCAATAAAGAGAAGTAACATCCGATGAATTTGTGGGATTTCAGTAGTATCTTAAATAAAAACCCTCATCTCTAAATCATATTTTAGGTTCAGTATCTCTGTAGGAAATGAATCCCCAGTTGGCATGTGCATAATTAAGTCAATCATCTTCTAAATCACATGAACTATTCCAATCTCAGCCATCTTGGCTAAATTCTCTACAATTTGAAGTAATACTGGATGATGCAAAATTACTCGGATTTAGAATATAGTCATCAAGTACACTTATGACAACTGCCTTATCTGGACGCTTAGAATTTATATAACTAGAAACCATTATTTCTCAAAAACCCAAAGACTGAACCGTTGGTCACAGTGAATATTTATCATTATCATTATTTAAGCTTCCATATTCAATCATCCAACCAAAATTTAATGGTGCGGCATTAACATGACTTCTTCAAACCAAAGTCCAACCTCCACCAGCAAAATCCATATCACAGTATACTTCTTTTTTAAGTGCATTTGTAAGCTCTAATACATATTTTCCACTCCCTTTACTATTTCATAAATCTTGAATTCTCTTGCAGCTAGATGTTGTATTAAGAATACTTACAAGATCTTTGGAAGAATCTAATTTTTGCTTATCTGATATATACATAATGACATCTCAAGGACCATTTACCACATCATACGTATCGTTAACTGGTAGATCTGAACGATGAACTGGTGTCTGAGTAAGTTTATCAACACTGATTCATAGTGGTTTTCAAATTGTTTTAGGAAAGAGGTTTCAATATTCCACAACAGCAGCATTAGCTTTTCAAACAGGAGTATTACTCAGGAGTTGAATGTCAGAGACATACGTTAATAATTGGAAATTTTTTCAATTATCAGCCAACATAATACTTAAAGGAATATTAAACTCAGGATCAAAGCCTCATCCATTATAATCTATAGCCTGAATCATTTTTTCATCGACATCTCCCTGCAATGTATATGAGCTTCCACTCATTGTGATATTTACTGCGTTAGCAGGAAATGGGAGTTTGCTTGAAAGAGTGAGTAGCTCCAATCCATCATGTACATCATTAAGTTGTACGATTCTATTAGAATCATAACTCCCAGATATGTATCATTGATAGCTCGCAAAACCAATAGTCGCTAATACTGCTAAAATTGTAATTACTACAATGAGCTCAACAAATGTAAATGCCTTTATATTTCTATACATAATTTATTTTTTATCTTACAAATACCATCCCTTGTTTTCAAAACAATTCTCCTAGTCCATCTCATGTTTCTTTATTCCATCCATTTGCATAAAGTCAGTAAAATAAGGTTGGGCTATTTCTTGCAAAATGATCAAAGTAAAAATGTGAATCATTTACGGTATCTAATCCACTATAGTTAAAAAATCACCAAAATACTAATGCGCTATGCTCAGTTGCTTTTCCATCAACTCATGTTGCGTCACAAGGACTCCTCCAAGAGGTAACCGGAAAGACTTCTGTACATCATACTCAACGTGAAAATGTTTTATAATTAGCTGTATTTTTATAGTAACTTCGATCAACAGAAGTTTTAGCAGCATAGGATATATTTTTTCAACTTGAGTAGGAACTAATCATTATTTCAGAGAAGTTCGTTTCTATAGAATCAACTCAGAGAGAATATGCTGAGTTATTATCTCTCACAGTCCCTCTTTTTGAAAGCCATCAAAAGTCGTTAGGAGCAGCAGATTCATGACTTCTTCAAATTAAAGTCCATCATCCACCATCTATCTCCATATCACAGTATACTTCAAATGGGTTGAGTCCCGTAGGGTTAATATTGTAAATCCCATTTCCATAACTTCCACCATTGTTAGCTATTTTTTTACAGGTTGTATAAGGGATAATTCAAATGAGATCATTCTCTTTTCAAGATATAATATACGTATCAGTAATATATGCATCAAATAAATTAGTAGTTGGATTTTGTAAGTCTATAAATCCAGTTCCTGCATATTCAGGTATTTCTTGAAGTGGAGTATTTGTTTGTTGTTGTAACAAAATTCAAAGTTTCTTCCCCACTGTATTTGGAAACCTCTGAGAATAATTAACAGCTGCAAATACGCTTTGAGTGTTAAGAGATATAACATCTTGGTTATACTTTTCTAGAAATCACATAATCTGAAAATCTTTTCTATTATCAGAGAGCATATAAGTATAGTATGTCTCATCGAGAGGATCAACGGTACTATCACTATATGAAATAGAGTTTAAAACATCTTCTCAAGCATATCATTGATACAAAAAAGTTGTACTATTATTGCGAATTTCAACAGCATCATCAGGAATAGGAAGTGATCATTTAGTCGTCGCGAGTCGTAGACCATCTCTGAGTCCCGTTATTTGAGCAAGTCTCTTACTGTCTCTCGTATCTACTAAATACGCTTCGTATGAAATAAAACCTACAGTAGCTAACACGCTGAGAATAACTACGACCACCATAAGCTCCACAAGTGTAAATCCTTTTTTTATATGTTTCATAAGTTTTATTTAATATACAATTGTACTTTTTTAACTGCAGCAGTGGGTCCTGGAGTTCATCAATTCCATAAGGTTTTATTTCCAATTGCATAAAACCAACCCGTAGAATTAACATTTCAATCAGCAAGAGTACTTGTACCATTATATTCAAGTCCTCACCATCAACTTCAAGAGTAATCTATACTTATTGGAGTATATCAAGTTACTCAACCAGTTGAAGTTCAAGGGTTTACTGTTGGATTAGATTGCTGGCTCCAAAAGTTTCATGAGGTAGAATCACCCAACTCTGGATAATGTATCCAAAAAGTAAACATGTTATCTTTTTTAAAATACTGTGTTTGATCTAAGATAGAATATTTTCAACTAGTTGGATTTCATATATCATTACTCAGTGCTTGTGCATTATCTGGAAATACTCAAGCATTGACATCATGATTCAATAAGAGTGTCCAACCACCTCAATCAGTACGCATATCACAGAAAGTTCGAATTTTACTACTTCAATTTGGTGAAATAGTATATATCCCATCTCAACTAGAGTTTCACATTTCAAGAATTCTTTTACAGCTATGATTTGGTATTAATTGGAGAATATTTTCAGAAGTAGCTTCAAAATAATTTGAATCAGATAATACTACATCAATATTTCAAGTTCAAGAAATAATATCATAAATTCATAGCGAACTGTATTGTGGAATTGTATTAATAGGTGAATTTGAATCAGAATCAAGTAAAATTCATACTGGTTTTCAAATAGTCTTAATATAAAGATTTTCATATCCAACAGCAGCATAAGAATTTGGAGTTAAATTCTGAGTTGTTAGCCCCTCTTCCAGATATGACATTATTTGAAAGTCTTTTCGATTACTTGAAAGACTATATATAGGATTAATACCTAAGTGAGAATCCTCAACATCTCAATCAAATCAAATGGTTTTTGCTATTGCATTCGTAATTTCTCCTTGATATATAAATACAGCTCCTGAGAAACTAATTTGTAAACTATTTTCAGGAAGCGGAAGTTTTGATCGACTCGCGTAACTCGTAAGACTCTTTTGAAGTCAATCTAACTGAATAATTCTTTTAGTATCCCTACCTGTTGAGAGATAGGATTCATAAACAGTAAAACCTATAGTAGATAGTATTGCAATAATAACAAGGACAACAATAAGTTCTACAAACGTAAATCCGCTTTTATTTTGTCTCATAAAGGTACATAGAATAAGGTATATAACTTTATTGTAATAACTTTTACATTCTGGTAAAGAAGAACCTCTTGACATAAAAAAATACTTTCGGCTCAAGGAGTTGAAAGTATTTTTTTATGTCAATGAATTTAGAAGTAAACTTTTGAATTCAAATCTCTGTAATGATTCGTGATAATTGCTTTTTCACGTTGTTTTCGCTTTTTAAGATCCTTAACAGCGTATCGCTCTTTTTTGAGTTTTGTAACAATTCTAGATTGAAAGAATAGTTTTTTATATCTCAGTACAAGTTTTTCGTTTGATTCAGAATCTTTTCTTATTGCGTATATCATAGTTCTATCTCCCTGAAGAATAAATAATTAAGTGCAGGTATTCTATCTTTATTTTTTGTTTGTCAAATAAAAAAAGCTCAATACTATAGAGTTAAATTTCACCTACATCAATAAAACTAATATGAAACAAGAACGAATTCAAAAAGCAGAGTCAATTACTCAACAACTTATTGCCAATTACCTAATTGAAGAGGCTCAGGAGTTGAGTATTGAGTATTGAATAGTAACAGTCACTGACGTTAAAATGAGTCAAGATTTGTCATATTTAGACGTATATGTGAGTAGTTTAAAAAAAACAGAAGGCATAACAAAAGAACTTGCTGAACATGCCCACAAAATACATAGGATGCTTTGAAGAAAAATACAATTTATAAAAGTACCTAAAATTAGATTTCGATATGACGAAAGTGGTGAAATATCATTTTGAATTACGCAAGCTATTTCAAACTTAGATATAAAATAATTTTATGTTTTCAAACATTCCTTTTCTTAAAAAGAAAAAAACACAAACAAGAAAAAAAATAGTTCCTAATACGACTCGGAACGTTTTTTCTGATGATGATTCTCGAAAATTTAAAAAAAGAAAAAAATCACAATTTAAAAATAATCTGAAATCACTCAGTTACGCCTTTAAAAAACAAAATTTTAAAACTATAAGTCTTGTTTGAATAGCTTTCGTTGCTTTTGCAGTAGTGTTTCTGTTAGTATGACCTCTTTTAAAAGTACAAACTATTTTAGTAACCAGACAAGATAATATAATCAATATTAACCAAGCGTATTCAAGTTTAGAATATATTAGAGATAAAAACATCCTCTTTCTTGATACATGAGAAATAGCTGCTCGATTACAAAAATCCCAAAACTCAATTCAAAACATTGGATTTAATGTAAAACTTCCAAATAGTATAGAAATCACACTCAAAGCATATCCTCCAGTATTTCAATTAACAGAATCACTGATTTTAGAAAATGGTTCCCTGCTTACAAAAGAAACTACAGCGACTTATGATGTACCGATGATATTACTTCAAGGAAGCAATATAGAAGAAGATCTCAGTTTTTGAAAGAACTTAAATGTTTCAGAAATACAAAAAACGAAACTTCTTTTGAGCGAATTACAGAAAAATATATTGTGAATTGAAATTGATACTATCCAATATTTCACTTCTGAAAAAGAAGTTTTAATATCTGACCAAAATCAAACCCTGTATCTTTTTGATATAAACGCAAGTGTTGAGAGACAAATTGAGCAACTCTCTATTTTTCAAAAAGAGTCGTGAAGTTTAAACGAAAAAAAATACATCTATATAGATGTACGGATTCCTCAAAAATTATATGTATGTCCTATAGAAGAAGAGTTTTCTTGTAGGTGAAATATTGATACTATTTACTGAGAATCAGTACTTAAGAGTCTGAATGTACCTGAAGAGATTTCGTAACTATTACTTTTAATCCTTTCTTATCTACATCCTCAAATTCAAGACTATCTACCAGTCGAGATATAATTAAAAAGAGACCTCTCCCTCGTATAGAGTGATGTTTTGAAAAATCTTTTGAGTTATGTTGGTCTCTAAGTTCTTTCATGTTACCAGCATTTTTAGCATGCAATCCGTTTCAAGCATCTGTAACACTTATACGAATATCTATATTTCAGCATGTATTTTTTACCAATTGGAACTCAAATAGATTACTACCTCATTTCAACGTACCGTACTCAATAGCATTGTTATTGAGCTCATCAACGATGAGTACGATTCTCGTTCTCCACTTTGGATGAACTCAATAATGCTTACATATAAAATCGGCTATTTTCCGAAGAAAAACAGCATTTCTAAAATCTGAATTGTAGCTAATTTCAAGATGGATTGAATCGTCAGTACAGTACTCACACAATCTACTTTCATCAATTTCAATATCTCATAGAGTATGTAAATCAACTTTCATCATCACAAGAAGATATATACTATCTACACGAGTATAACATAATTGAACAGAGAAATCAAAAAAAGTACACTTTCGTGTACTTTTTTAATAAAAAGAGCTTATCTAATAGACTCTTTAAATGTTTTACCAGCTCTAAAAACTGGAGATTTCATAGGTCCAATTTGGATAGATTCTTGTGTTCTTGGATTCACACCTCTTCTAGCAGCTCTATGAGCTACTTTAAATGCACCAAAACCAGTAATATTCACTTCGTTATCTTTTTTAAGTTCAGAAGTAATAGTATCAATCATACTGCTTAAAACTTTTGAAACTGCATCTTGTGAAAGACCTGCATCAGTAGCAACAGCTTTAATAAAATCTTGTTTTTTCATAATACAAAAAGTAATTAATATAAAATAAACAAGTCAATTGTAGCTCTATAAATAGCATTTTCAAGTTTTTTTTACTTTTTTTTGCTAGTTTGAGCGGTTACTGGAAAATAGAATTATATAAATGGCTTGAAATAGCTAATTTCAAGAATAGATTGAGTACTTTAAAATTCAAAGAAATTCAGTATTATCTATCACTGTTTCTAAATTTTGAGTATATTTTCCGACTTTAGCTGATGAAATAACCAATGCTCTTGGTTTAGTTATAGCTTCGTTTCAAGAATTCAGAGTGTAGGATATTTCCGTATTTCAAGAATTATATATAATCAGATAACTCTCTGGATTAGTTGCAACGAAATCTTGAACTCCCTGAGATTGTGTAAAGGTAAAATCAGTATTTCCACTCACGGTCGTAATTTCTTTTTTTCATACTGTTGTAGAATTTGTAATTGCTCATATTCAAGATATTCAAGATTTTTCTCCAACTATATTCCATATGAGATTAGAATCAGTACTTGTAAGTGTTATAGCATTCGTTGAACGCATTACTCAAGAGTTATCTGTCCAGAATAATGGAACTATATCACTTTGAAATCAATCTATAGTTCCAGAATAGGATTCAACTTTGGAGTCAAAATCATATGAAATCTTTGGATCTTTATTTCATCCTCATAATATTTTAGAATCATTGAGTTGTCCATAATATCCATATCAGTTATCTTTTATCTTTAATAAAGCTAATTCAAGTCATCCCTCAGCTGCTGAGTAGGCTTTCATATAATCCTGACTTCCCTTTCAATCTTGCATTTCTTGAAGCGCCAATGTGAGAGTACTTGTTGTTAGCACTAATAAAAAACCAATAGTAAGAACTGCTATTATGATAGAATATCATTGAGGTGAAGATGTAAGTATTTTTTTCATATTAATTCGTTTTTATGAGTTTTTGACTAACGGTTGTCTGTATACTTTGTACTCATTGTTCAATAATAGCTGCAGAAACTCATTTTCAGGCTGCTGGTCTATATACAAGTTGGATAGTTAGTTTTGGGAGCTCAGGATTTGATATAGTAAATACAGCATCTTGAAATGCAATGAAACTGTTACTAAGAGGAAAATAATCTCAACCCATTTCTTTTTTTACAAGACGACACACTTTTGAAATATCTTGGCAATCTTTTACTATATCACTACTTCTTTCCCAGCTTCCATCACCAGTTTCATTCTCATATCACAAAGTATAGATACTATCTCAAATACACACAGCACTTGCTTGTTTAATGCTATCTCATACTCAAGGCTCGATTGTTTCACATTTTGAGTCCAGTCAAGAACTCACTCAAGTAAGAGTATTTTTTCTCACTCCCTCAGATATATCCTCCATGATATTTTTTATATTCTCTTGCATGGTTCTATCAAGCTCAACCCGAGTAGACATCTGAGAAGCAAATAAAAATATTGAAACAACAGCTACTAAAATAATACTAAAAATAGTAATAGAAACAATAAGTTCTACGAGTGTAAATCAAGGATGAGTATTTTTATATTTCATATATTTAGTTAAATTCTTCTCCAATCAGTAATGATTGTATCGATATAAAATTCGTGATATCCACGTTTTGTCCAAATAACTTTAGAAGTAACCTTTACTGCGTCAGTGATAACTGTGTTGTCTTCATCTCTTAATTCTTCAAGATAGAGATATCTATAATACACCGTCTGAGTATTATTTGAGTCACAATCATAGGTGTATACTTCATTTTCATCGAGACAAAGTTGATATTTTTTCATACTCAAAAGCTCATCTTCTCACTGTTTAAATCAAGTAATCTCACCAACATCGATAGAAGAGTCAGAATTTCAAAAATTATTTTCAAGTGTGTAATATTTCCCTAACTCAAATACTTCATTATCAATTTGAAAATCAGTATATGGATTCACCTTGTTCCAAACATTGAGTTTTTTATAATTAGTATCTCTAATATTTTTAAAAAGTTCTATTTGTTCTCGTGATAGATTTGAAGCAACAATAGCATTTTCACTATAACTACTCGCGCTGAGTGAAGAAGCGAGGAGTGCATATATTGAAACAAGTCAGAGTGAAAATATAAAAATCCCGACCATTACTTCTATAATGGAGAAAGCTTTATGAGTATTTTGTATTGATATCATAGATCTTATTTATAATCTGAAATAGATGATTTCGGGTAATAGCTGATATTTTTTTGTAGCACTGGACTTTCTGATCCTTGATATGAAATGATTATATCAATCTCAGATTCTCACATATGGGCTCCACTTGCAGTAATAGCTTCAAAATTAAATAGATATCCATCTGTTGATCATCCAACAGAATCTACTTCAATTCACTTAGGAAGTTTTTTAGTTTTATAAAGATTATCTTGATTTAAAGAGTCCTCATTTATTGTTTCGTTCAATGGATACGCGTAATATTCAATTTGAGTTGTTCCAGGAGCAAAGTACAGTCAAATACTAAGATTTCAAGCTCATGTATCAAGCCCATGTAAGGCAAAGTTTCGAGCTTCAGATAAACTTTGACTTATTTCTCTTGCTCATTGTTTCAAGAGTGTTTTTTTTTGATGATGTGCATATGGTAGATACGTCATCGTCATAATAATAAAGAGTATGGTAATAACAACCAACAATTCAATTAAAGTAAATCCTCCCTTATTTGAAATCATAATATACTATTAAGAAACAGTTTGAGTTACCTTTAAGATAGCTCCAAATATTGCAAATGCAAACCAAAGTACAAAGATCCCAGCTATAAGTATGGCAATAGGTTCAATCCATTTTGTAAGACTGTCAAGAGAGTAGTTAACTTCTCTTGTATATTGCTCTGTCAGTTTTTTACTTACTGTATCTATTGATGCAGTTTTTTCTCACACAGATAGCATTTGTAAAAAATCTAGAGGAAATAGATTGTGTTCTGGGTCAACCTCAGCAAGTGAATCAACTATTTTTTGACCATTAGAGACTTTTCAAATAACTTCATTTATATGAGTCTCATACACGAGATTATTCAGTGCTCGTCATGAAAGAGAAAGTGATTTAACCACAGGTACACCTGAAGCAATAAGACTTCAAAGGTTTGTTGAGAAAGTAGCAAGCAGGTAATTTTTGTTTACCTTTCCGATAAGAGGAAGTCCTAGTATAAAATAATCTAAATTTGCTCTTCCTTTTTCAGTATTCTTATATCCATAAAACAATACTAAGGCTGTAAGCACAAAAAGTATAATATATCCCCAGTTATAAATAACAAAATCAGAAGTAGCTACGAGAGCTTGAGTAGCTACAGGAAGCTCTACTTCAGTTGATTCAAATAATTGACTTACAGATGGTATAACATATGCAAGTACCACAATAACAGCAAGAATCAAAAATAAGAAAATAATCACAGGATACGTTAATGCTCCTTTGATTTTAGATCGCAAGTCATGACTCTTTCTGAGGTTTTGAGCTAAGTTTCCAAGAGATTGTGAAAGTTTTCACGTTGTTTCTCCTGCTTCAATGATTGATATTTCTCAACTAGAAAATATTTGAGGTATTTTTTTCATCGATTTACTTACTGAATCTCATGAAGAAACATAGGTTTGTAAATCTTTGATTTTTTCCTTAAAATTTTGGTTTTTGATTTTAGTTTGCACCGAATCAAGGGTTTCAGAAATGGTCACTCAACCGTCTAACATAACTGATAAATATTCATAAAAATTGAACTTATCAACCAGAGAGACTTTTCTATGAAATGTAAATGGTGTTTGAGACATAATATATAAATTTATTTGTTGTAATACAAAATAAGTGGAATAGTTGCTTGAATGTTTCCTGTAGATGCGTTCATTTCATATTCAAAGGTATCAATATAAAATTTATAATTTCCTCCTACATCTGTTAAATATGTAATAAAATCAAGCATCGTTGATTCAGCAGAAAAGACAGCTGAAACAGTTACAGTGGCTTTTTCAAATCAAATATCACTGGTCCCTTCATTTTCAATAACCATATCTCTTACAACAAGTCTTTCATCTGTAAGATTTACTTTTTGAGCGTACATATATATATATTCTAATATATTTTCATCACTGTAGACTCCTGTAAATCATTTTATTTCTTCGACAGCTTCACTTTTAGGGTCTTTAAGTTTTGCTTGTAGTTCATTGAGAGAAGTAAGTGTCGATTCTTTCTTTTGAAGTTGTTGTTCTTTCAAAGACTGAGTATCAAGTTTCACCTGTAAATCTGAATAAAAGTTTTTTGTAAAAAACAATAATATAAAGAAACTAACAAGGAGAATCAGGTAAAGTAGAAAATTATTTTTCGTATATTGATTATAATCTGGATTTTTCATAGGTCTTTATAAATAAATATTATCTAAGAACAAAATTTGCACTGTAGCCAATTTTATCATATCACTCAAAACTTTCAACATCATCAATATCAAAAAGTGATTTTTCATCTTGCGGATATTCTCTCAAAAATTTCACAACCTTCTCATAGGCGTAACCATTGTCTGTGGTTTGGTTTGAAAGCTCTATAGTAAGCTCTCATTCTGAATAACTAAATCATGTAGCATCAATTGAATACTTGATAAAGTTTTTTCTCAAATGAGAAACAAAAAGTGGAATTTGTGATTGCTTTGATTTCTCATCAAGAAAGGATTTATGCTTTGAATATATTCCATAAATCATTACGAGTGGGTCTGATTGTACATCATCAATAGACTTTTCCAGATTTGCAATCTCAGCGTCCATTTCAACTATATTATTATCTATAGAATTATTATAAAAGAAAAGACCAAGTGTTGCAAGAATTACAACAGCTAAAAATCAGAGTGAAAGATAAAAATTAATTGATTTTTTATCTTTATAAAACTTTGTATCTACTTGAGTAGTCATATTTTTAAATTAATTATTAAGCAGAGAGTGCTCTCATAATAAAGAGTGTTATTGGCCAAGCCAACCAGATGACAGCAATTCAAAGGACAACATATATAATTGTCAGTTTCGATTTTTTCAACTTTTCTTCATCACCATTTCAAATCAAAATTTGAAATCCTGCATATATAACATATATAACAGCAATCAGTGAGATAAATGTTAAAAGATAAAGAACAACATCTTGTACATATTCAGAAAGACTTCTATCAGTCTCTAATCCATCTACTTCACCACGAATAATTTGTGTTCCTCTCTCAAGTCCACATTCACCAGGATCATCACAATATCTTATTTCTGGTGAACCTTGACCACTAAACTGATCAAAAAATGCAGCATCAACCCCCATAAAACTTCAAAGGAAAAGTAGTATAAGACAGAAGATTTGTAAAACATGTTTCATAATGCGAAAAAGTTATCGTTTACTTTTCTAAAATTATATATAAATTAAGAGGAATTCAAACACTAAAATTTTTCCTATGAATGAACCTAAAAATCTAATATCTTTCAGTATTTTACTGACTATTTCACTCGCTATTTTCTATATCTCTGGTTGGATGAGCTTTTTAGAATTTTATATTCTTCTTGCTCTCTACGCAGTAATATTTTACTCGCTGCAATCACTTTGGTACTATTTGAGAAATAAAACAAGAAATAATTTTAAGGATTTCGTGGAATATTTTCTCTATAGAACATCTATTTTACTTGCAGTAGCACTACTTCTCACAGGATCATTTATATCCTATCATACATTTTTAAATCCTGCAACTCTTCCACTCTATACCCTCACAAATTGAGAAAAAACAGTTCAATTTCAAACCATGAGTCATATAGCCTCGCGTGCTTTTTATCTACAAGTTCAAGCAAATATTTATGCAGCAAAACAAGATGATTGAGTACTGTTTTTTGAAGGAGTCAGACCTTGAACGGCTGAAAATGAACAAAAGTTTAACTCAGCACTTTGAATTGATTTTGCTCCATGATTATATGATAATCTCTCTGAACTGTATTGAGTAGTAGCACAGGATAATGAAATGTTTCTAGATCTCGTAAATAACAAAGATTACAATATTGATTTATCCATTGATGATATAATAAAAATATATGAAGAAAAATGACTGAGTTCTCAAAAAAAGTGACTCATGCAAAATGATGAAGTCGTAGACATTAACTCAGATGTCATAAAAATACTTTCCGAACTCAATCCTCGAGAACTCACCGTCATACGATCCTTTAACCAAGCATTTTTAAATTTTATAATAAAAAACGAGTGATTTAGAAATACTATGCTCTCACTTGTTTGAAACCAGGATTTGTTTTGAGTTATTATTGACGAGAGAAATGAAGTACTCGCAGATGCTATTATCAATAGTGAAGAAAAAAACATATTTGTTATTTATTGACTCATGCATTTTGACTGAGTTTACAACATCCTTTTAGCATCAGATACAATTTGGAAAATAACATCCACAAAAGAGTACACGATTATCACTGACCCTGGTGAGTAAGAGAGCTCATAAATATATAGAGAGCAATGACATACAAAATTATGAGACCTACTTTATCATAGCTCAGAGCTACATCAAAAAGTGAATGACTTAAAATAGCTGCTAAACCAAGCATTATAAATCAAAGTATGTATTTTTTTTTGCGACGGGTTTGAGGATGTAGTATATACCAAAATGCGCTGGCAAATATCATCGAACTCAAAAGATGCAAGGCTATAGAAAATACACTCCTAAAAAATAGAAACTGTAAAAAAGCTCAAGAGATTCAAAACTGTTTAAACTGGAAAAAACTATAGATGATATTTTCGAAAAATGAAAATCCAAGAGCAATACAAGCACATAAAACAATATAAGAAGTGTACGATTCAAAATTCTTTTTTCCTGCATATGAAAGTGCTCATATATACTTAGAACCCTCTTCTAACAACGATACAATAATATAATATCATACGATACTCCCCAATCAGCTAAATACGTAGTTTCATAATGACACGCTACGAACAGATGAAATATCTGGGAATACATTCTTAAAGAAGAAAATTGCCAAGATTCAGAGTAGAACTATAAGTAGACTCCAAATTCATACTCTCAATTGTCTGGATATAAAGAATTTTTTTGAGTCTTGAAAATACAGCGAACTCATAAATTCTATCACTCACAACACCAAATAAAAAACTACTATAATTACTCCTATTTGCATTATCCCCATCAATGTTATATTGGTACTAATAGGCTGAAACAAACGCTCTAAAAGGAGTCAAATACTATTTCACTCGCTTAAAAGTAACGGAAGACTCATGATGGCTCATAGCGCTATCCCAATTAAAAACTGAAGTCGTGATAATACATTTTGAAAAAATGAAACAAATATATACATCCAAAAAGCCAAAGGCATGAGGAGTATTCAAAGCGCTAAAATATAGTATAGAAAATCCATTGAGTTTTATTATTTAAAATCTTGTAATTGTTTTTCATCAAGCTTCCAGTTATATAATCAAATCTGAGAATCAGAAACTCCGTATACATTCTCTCAAATATAAAGAGCCCTTTTAATATTTTTATCTTGAAATTCCCAAGATTTATCTCCAACATACTGCCAAATACTACTATCTTTATAACAATAATTTGGTACATATTGACGTATTGATGGTGACTCACAAACTATTTCCCCATTTAAGAGCTCACGACAAATCGGTTCGCTACTTTGTGCACTATATTGTAAACATTCTTTTGTTCGAGCCTCCTCTAGTCCAGTCATATCTATATGAGTAGTTTTACCAAGAACCTCAATACCAGATTCGAGATCTATTTTTATGGCATACATACCATTAAAATAATCAGTTAAAGTATAACTATCATCTCTTTCACTCAGAGTAACTGGAAGTAAGAGAGTTTTTCTCATATCATTCCATATAAACATTCTTGGATTAGTGAGAGCTTCACTATAACTTCATTTTCAACCAAGAGTTTTTGTGTGAGTTTGTTCTACAATGATTCCTTTATAATCTCAATTGTTACATTTTTTTACTTGCTCAACACTCAGTCACGCGTCACCACATTTTTTATCATAATTAATAGTATATAAATCAACTTTGATTCAAGAACTTTGTGTTCAACCATTCAAATTTGTTTCTGTATCATACCCAAGACCTATCAAATGATTTTCGTCATATGGGTGAAGATATGTAGAAAATCCTGGAATCTTTAATTCTCATAAAACTTTTGGATTGAGCGTGTCGGAAATATCAATTGCAAATAGTGGATCAATTTGTTCAAATGTCACAAGAAATAGTTTATCTCATATGAATCTACTAGATTGAAATCATTCTCAAGGAGCAAGATTTTCCAGTGAAGATATCTTCTTGAGATCTTTGTTTAATACATATAGTGAAGTAGATCGCTCAGGAAAAAATGAACTTGTTATAATCCTAAAATTACCATTAAATTCATCCATTGAATATTGACTGAGTGGAGCTCCTGGGATGAGCGTTGAATCTAGGTATTTAATTTTTTGCTGGTCGATACTGAGTTTATGAATAAGGGTATTTTGATTTCATCCCCAAAAGAATGGTCGAGCACAGATTGCATTTATTGGACAAGAAAAGTCTCAAGCAGAATACAGAGACTCTGTCATATAGAGGTTATCCTGACTCATATGTATTTCACTATTATTTCAAGCTATAACTTTAGTTTCAACTTTTGTTTCTATATCTTGAATATTGATAGTACTTATAATATTATATCCGGGATTAAAACCATTATTTTTTATAGTCTCTGCATCCGGGAAACTATATGATATATTATTACAATTTGTGACACTTCAACCAATTGCTTGAAACGGAAGTGATTTTTTTGAAATGATGAGGTTTTGTTTAGCACTATCTTGGGTTCGTGTTATCTCTAGTTTTTGAGGAAGCATTTTTTTTACATCAAAATCTATATCTTCTGAACTATTGAGATTATAATATGGGTATTGAAATGAATTGCTTGAAATAACATAAAGGGTTTCCCCTATAAGTCGAGATTGTTTATAATCTCAGTCTGAACTATAGAGTTTTATAAGTTCTGGTTTAGATTTATTTTTCGTATCAAATATGATACTATAGGTTTTAGCATTTCTGTTTATATAATATCAAAAACTTGTAAAATCAGTCTGACTATATCCTGATGAGACAATTATAAGTCTCTCATTTGATATATAGAGCTCAGGATTATAAAATGATTTTGGGAGTGTTATGGTATTTAAAACCTTAGGAGTTGTTTCTTGATTTCAGGCCTCTATAATAGAAACTGAGCTTTCTGTTTGGTTATAATAATAGATATACTTCCCATCAGTTTTAATAATATCAGCCTCATCAACTCCCTTTACTTGAGTATTTGTCTCAGAATAGCCTCATCATTGATTTGAGAGTCAATCCTTTGAACTTGGACTTGATACTGCATCGTCAGCAATAGACTCCATTACTTCTGGACCACCAAAATAATTATATATCGGATATGGGTTTTGATTTTCTTTCCAATATTTTTTATAATAGTCCTGCATCACTGTTTCAAATGCCTGACAACTTTCAAAACTTTCAAGTGTAATTTCACGAGAAAGTATCTCAGTATTTTCATTATCTAATGCATCTATAACTGATGTATTTTCACTCACTGCAAACGCACTTGGTGAGAATAAAGCTAAGAGGACAATATATTTAAAAAATGTTTTCATAAGGAGTAAAATGAGAAAATAAAATTATTTCTGGAGACAACTTTCTATTTCTTCAAGGAAACATACTTTATTACTTGGGAAACTACAATAGTTTCCGTCATCAGATACCACTCACATATTTTCTTCACAAACAAGTGTATTATCTCACTGGGGAGGAGCATCTGACATCATCATACGGCTCTCCATCATATTTAAATTCTCTGCAGGAGTGTCTTGCATATCATCAGCTTGAGTATCCATCATACTTGCAGCAGAGGGAGAATTAGAAACATCTTGAATGGGTTTCATTATTTCATCTCTGTTTTCTTCAGGAGGGAGCGCTTGAACTGGATTAGAATCTTTTGGTTTTTCTATGTTTCTCGGATTTGATTTGGCTACTTTCTTTTGTGTGGGAACTTCAATATTTTCTTGAGGAGTATCATTCTCTATTCACATTATTTCATTCTCAAACATCTCAATACTTGAATCAACTATATCTTCAAATTGAGCATCAAATTCTTGGGACCCTTTCATTTCAATCTGCAAACTATTAGATCGTTCAGCACGTTTCAATGGGTCAAATCAAGTTTTTTGAATATCGTAGAGTGAATACAAGAGAGAAAATGCAAAAACAGTTGTAAATATGACACCTGCATATTGGAACCACGAGAATCATTTTGGTTCTAAATCAGATTGAAGTTCATGTAAATGTTCTAACTTATTTCTCAGTTGGTTTTTAAACTGCTTATTAGGTGACAGATCGTTTTGAAGTCACTTAAGGTTTTCTAGTTCACGAGAAATATCTCACTCAGAGATATCTGGAAAAAGTTCTTTGTATTCTTGGAGTATTTTATTAGGTAAATTCATTTATATAAAAAATATCAATATTATGAGAAGTGATACATTTGCCTGTATCTTCTCAAGCGTTCTTTTGTATATTTGTTTGCAATTATCTTCTTTTTTTCAAGTAATTTCAGCAATTTCTTTATAACTGAGTTCATCCCATACTTTCAAAATAACTATTTCTTCCTCAATTGGTTTCAGATTTTTCAAAAATACTAACACTTTTGCAAGTGTATCTTTGTTGTCAATTTGACTCCCTATATTCTCACTTATTCACATCTCGGCGATATCATCCAGTTGTACTTGTTCTTTTGCAGAGCGATAGTAATCTATAACCATATTAGCTGCTATTGTATAAATCCAACTCTTGAAGCTTGCTCATTCTTGAGTCTCAAAGTTTTCAATTCATTTCAGTGCCTTCATCCAAATCTGGCTCGTCAAATCCTCTGCTACTTCTCTCTGACTTGTTTTTCTCAGTACATACGCAAATATTTGATCAATATACAAATCATATAAGCTTCAAAAGGCAGAAAAATCTCAGTTCTGATATCTAGTTATGTAATCTCGCTCTTGCATATATTACAACGAAAAAGTACAAATAAAGTGACAAAATCATTCTTATCATAATGATTTCACAGAAATGAGAAGGAAATATATTTGACAAATAATATTATTTATTAATATTAATTTATCATTCAATAAATAAAAAATATGACAACAAGCAAAAATATAACTTCCAATCAACAATCAGTACAAGATCTCAGTCAAGAAAATGTGCCAACAATAAATCTTGAAAGAATTCAGGATAGAGCTTGAAAAGAAAATACGGTACTCAGTGCAATACTCGGTGTAACTACTTCACAAAACAAAGATTCTATAGTATCAATTATTTGAGACACAGACACTATTGTATTGGAACTAATAGAAAGTTATTGTCTTAATAATAATATATCATACCCTGCCTCGATTAAAAGTTTTCTATGAAAATTTAAAGCTGTAGACTTTTGAGTTCACTGAATAGAACATTGAAACGAAGAGAAGTTAGAAGAAATACTCCTAAAGGCTACGCTTCTTAAGCTTCTCATGAGTTCACCAAAAAACCTCATACTTATCGAAATTTGAGTTTGATCAATAATCACAGAAATTGAACTGATTAAAAAAATTAAATCTTTCAGTAAAGAGAGAGTAGAAATCTATATAAATCTTCTCACGAAATAAAAAGATACATTACACTAATCCCTTCTCTTTCAAAAACGCATCAATAGAAACCTCTCTGCCAAAAAAGTCTTGGAATAATTCAGAGGCTTTTTTTGTACTTCCGGCTGAGAGCATGAGGTCGTGAAATTTAGTTGCTATTTCTGGTGAAAATACATCTCAAGAGCTTTTAAATGCTTGCCACACTTCTTTTTCGATGATTTCTGCCCACATGTAGCTGTAATATCCCGCAGCGTAGCCTCAGTCAAATATATGGGTAAAGGTAGTGTGTGGAGAATAGGTATCTGAAACTGGAAATATTGAGTTTTGTTCAGCATTTTTTCTAACTCTTGCATCGAGTTCAGCTTCAGAAGTTGGAATACCTTCACTATGTAGACTCATATCAAGCATCGCGTAGGTATTTTGAGCAAGTATCATCTGAGCATTTCAAAACATCTCAAGAATTTTAAGTTTTTCTAACATAGCTTTTGGTATTTCATCTCAGTTTTCGAAGTGTTTTGCAAAGAGTTTCATTCCTACTTCATCGCGTGCCCAGTTCTCAAGAAGCTGACTTGGGAGCTCCACAAAGTCATGTTCTACATGAAATCCAGAAAGTTCTGAATGCTCAGAAATAGAAAGCATTTCATGAATAGCATGACCAAATTCATGATATAGTGTTTCAACATCAGAGAGAGTAAGAAGTGTAACTCCATCTGTTCATTTTTGAAAATTACAGGTATTTAAAACTATCTTTTTATATGCTCCATGTTTCTCTCTTAATAGGTCAGCCCAAGCCCCTTGTCTCTTAAGTGGAGTGTAAAAAAAGTCTGTAAAATAATAAGACAGAAATGTTCCATTTCTGTATACTTCATATATTTCTACATCCTCACTATAACTGACTATATCAGTTTTTTTCATCTCTATATTATAGAGTCTTTGAGTTGTTTCAAAGAGTCCAGCGAGTACATTTTCATACACAAAATACTTCTTGAGCTCTCTACTATCAAAGGTATATTTTTCTTGTTTGAGTTTATTTGCGTAATACCCTAAATCCCATATATCCAGTTCTTTAAGATTGAAATATTCTCGTATTTCCTGTAATTCTAGTATAGCTTTTGGTCGTGCTTGTTCAGCTATTTCTCAAAATAGGTTCTTAACTTGTTCTGGTGATTCTGCCATTTTAAAATGAAGCGATAGTTCAGAGTAGTTTTTAAAACCAAGTAGCACTGCTTTTTGTTCCCGTAGTTTCAGTATTTCTAAAATTATCGGATTATTGTTGTATTTCCCTGTAGTAGCAAAACTATTTCGAGACTCGTAAAAGTGCTTTCTCACGGAACTATCAGAGCAATATTTCATAATAGTACCATAGGAAGATCCAGAAGCATCAAAGAGGTATCATGCTACTTTCTTATTCTCAGCGTTCTTCTGTGCCACTGCCTTATCGTCATCTGGAACTTCTGAAATAATAGATTCATCTGTAATTATGTATTCAAATTCATTTTGTGAATCGAGTGCATTATTGGAAAACTTTTGTGAAAGTTCTGAGAGATCTTTATTTATTTTTTTGAGTATTTCTTGCTTCGTTTGATCAAGCGCTATTCATCTGACTTCATATGATTCTATCTCTTGATCTAGGATTTTTATTTGTTCTTGGCTTAAATCAGTACCATTTCGTACAATCTTCACCATCTCGAAATATCTCTTTGAATAAGAAATTTCATTTCCAAAGTCTATATATTCAGGTTCAAAATCTTCAATTATTTTTCGAATCTGCTCATCATTATTCACTCCTTGATAGTGACCAAGAATACTAAAATAATACCCAAGTTCTGAAAACTCTTCAAATAACTCATATGTTATTTCAGTATCAGGAGTCGCTAATTTAATGGCAAAATCCTGTTTTTCTTCTTCAAGTAGTTCTTGAAGTATTTCTGGAGCACAAAGTAAAGCTTCTTTAGTATAAAAAAACTTCAGATTAGGAAAATCTGTATTTTTGAGTTCATCTCTTATTTGTTGTTTAAGACTGAGCATTGCTAATAATAGTTTGAATAATATAATAGTGGTAGTCTACTCAGTTTTTTTTGTTTCTCAATTCACTCTATGCACAAAAATGATACGGCAATTCTCTTCCTCAAATGACTTTTTAGTGCTGTTCAAATTTGAACCTGAGTACTTGCTCTATTTATAGGTTTTGAGAAAATTCAATCATTTCTCATATTTATAGCGTGAAGAGAATTAAGTGAAGATTCAACTGACTTTATAGCCCTGCATATGCTCGATTTTGCGAATAATATATCACTCAGTGTAGGGACATTTATAGCACTCTATATTATAGTGGAGTGAGCCACAAAGCTCTTACTTATTTGGGGAGTGTATAAGGAAAATAAGATTATTATACCAATTGCATTTATTATTTTCGGCTTAGTTATACTTTATCAAGTTTATCTATTAATTACATGACACTCTCTCTATATTATATGATTTATACTTCTTGACTCTCTCTTGCTTTGGGTTATTTGGAAAGAGTACAAAAAAATACTAAATAAATTTTAGACTATTTATGATAGCTTCTTTCTCTTTCTATTTCATTACATCTATACACTTGCTCTAATAGAACTATGCATCACATCCTCAAAAAGTTCCATACTTGGCTTGCTTGCTCATTTAGATAACATCTCACCAATGTATTTTTTCATAACTGGGCTCTCTATAATCCCTCCTGATTGCTGAACTTTATTCCACAGTTTTTCCTGTAATATATCACTCCAAATATAACTATAAAATCAAGCAACATAGGTTCAAAGAGGACTATGAAATAAGTTATAAAAATTACTTGCTAAATCATAATCAGTCCTGTCTACTGTCTGTAGTGGAGTTAGCTGAGAATAATAACGATATCCTATTTTACGAAGTTCTTCTATACTCTTTGGAGGAAATTCTCAATGAATTTCTAAATCAAAAAGTGATCGCTGTATTCCATCTAAAAATGATATTTCCTTCCCTAAACTCGCTGATTTTTGGAGAGAGGACAATATTTCATCAGATATAGACTCACCAGTATCTTCATGTCTCATATAAAGATTAACTACTCATCTATCCAAAATTAAATTTTCATTAAATTTACTTGGGAGTTCAATTGCATCAGCTTCTACTTCAAATCCAGATAACTGAGAGTAGTTTTGAGGTGACAAAAATTCATGAAGCATATGTCCAAGTTCATGAAATATTACTCGTACATCGTAAGCTGAGAGGTAGTTTTTTCCATGTGTAGATTTAGAAAAATTACATACATTTGTCATTATCTTATGTCAATCAGTAGATTTTTTTAATGCATCAGCCCATCAACCAGGTCTTTTCCCAGAATCAGCAAAAAAATCAGGCATATAGTATCAAAGTTTTCTTCACTGATATGAAACACTAAATACCTGAACATCTCTATCGTATGTACGTATATCTGTTTTCTCAAATCTTACACCATAAACTTCTTCCAAGGCTTCAAAAATTCATTGAATTATACTTTCGAATTCTAGATGTTTTTGAAGCTCTTTTTGGTCAATTCAATAGTTATCTTCACTGTATTTTCTAAAATAATACTGATAATCAACGACATTCAACTCATTCAAGCTAAAATAACTACATATTTCTTTTACAACATTTTTTCCCGTCTCGCTATATTCAAGAGCATATTCACTATACATTGAAACAACTTCTTCAGGACTAGTTGCCATCTTTGTAGAAAAAGAAACATCAGAGTATCTTTTCTTTCACATTAATTGGGCTATTTCAGATCGGAGCTGAATCATTTTTAGAGCTATTTCCGCATTATTATCTCATCAAAGAGTTGCTCCTGCAATATACACCTCTCTACGAATATTTTCATCATCACAAAATTTTAGTAAAGCTCATTGATTTGCCATATTAAATGAAAAAATATACCCTTTTTTTCATTCTTTTTCAGCAAGCATAAGAGCCTCTTTTATAAGATGTTCCGGCATATCAGATAAAACACTATCATCAATAATATGAAATGAAATTTCACTTCGACTATTCGTAATATTACTCATATATTCTTGTGACAGGCTTCATAAAGTTTTTTTATGCTTTAGATAGTCTGTCTTTTGTTGATCATTGAGATGTACTCCATTTTGTTCACATTTTTCTTTTTCTAAATTAAGTACTCTTGTTTGACTTGAGTTTAATTCTCTATGAGCTAAAACGAAACAAATTCTTTCAAAATAACTATAGCTTTGGTATTTTCTATCTTGAAATTCTATAAAAATTCATTCAATATTTTTAAGTACATCTTCATTTATCTCAGTTTTTCTACAATTTTTAATATGATACAAAAAGTTATAAAAACATTCTGCATAGCTGAAATATATAAAATTCTCAAACTCTAAGTCATTTACATTCTTTTGTAATACTGTCTCAAAAACCTCAGATTCCTCAGCGAGAATTAATTTAAAAGCATCAATAGAAACTGAGAGAGCTTGAGCAGAGAATAAAAATTCTAAATCTGGAAAACATTCCTTTTTAATTTCACTTATTATTCTATCTTTCAACTCTAATACACTTATAACTTCTCAAGCAGCTTGATAAGTATTTCAAATTTGTAAGATACCATCATTTTCTATTATTCAAGATTCTCGAAGTTGTAGCATAAATAATATTAATCAACTTTTGTTTATTTATGATAGCTACTTCCTCTTTCTATTTCACTACATCTATACACTTGCTCTAATAGAACTGTAAGAGCTAAACTATGTGGAAGAATCATTTTTCAAAATGATAGCTCAAGATCAATAGCATTTTTAAGTACACTATAATCAAGTCCATTTGCTCATCAAATAGCAAATATTATTTTTTTTCCAGAATTTTTTTGAGTCTCAATAATATTTCAAAAATCTTCTGTTGAAATATTATTCCCATTTGGAGAAAGTATTATCTTGTATCAAGATTCTTTCTCAAGTTTACCCCCTAAAATCTTGCTCTCAGAGTCAATAATTTGCTCCGGAGTTCATCTTTTTACTGGTTTCAACTCTATGAGCTCTATTGTTTTTCACAGTCTTTTTTGATACTCTAAAATAGCATCTTTAAAATGCTTATGTGAATCGGCGAATATATATATTTTAATCATAATTACCAAATCGGGTATTGATCAGCAGTAAGTCAAGATGTATTATAATCAAAATCATAGTTATTAGCCACATCAGTTGCTGCTACATTCCATCATGATAAATTTGAAGAAAAAATTGTAGCCCCTCTAAACATTTGCTGCATTGAAGTAACTTTGCTAACATTCCACGATGATAAATCAGAGCTAAACGCTACTGCTGCGAAAAACATTTGATACATATTGGTCACATTTATAACATTCCAAGTTGAGAGATTGGAGTTAAAATTGTTGGCTGATCTGAACATTTGAAGCATATTAGTAACCTTTCAAACATTCCACGATGATAAATCAGAAGTGAAGAGTGTAGTTCCATTAAACATGTAAGACATATTTGTAACATTAGATACATTCCAATTTGAGAGATCAGAAGTGAATGTAACAGCATTTCTAAACATCTGACTAGTATTTGTAACGTTGGTAAGATTCCAAGAGGATAAATCAGAGTTAAAGTTACTTGCAGCAAAAAACATTCATGAAGTATTCGTAGCATTTGCAATATTCCACGCAGATAAACTGGAATTAAAACTAGCTGCATCTCTAAACATTTGAGACATATTTACGACACTTCACATGTTCCATCAGGAAACATCTCAGTTGAACGCAGTTGCTCAAAAAAACATATTTGAGGTATTAGTAACACTTCATAGATTCCACGCAGATAAGTTTGAGTTGAGACTGGAAGCATTTCTAAACATTTGAGACATGTTAGTAACCGACTCAAGTCAGATGGTATTGTTTGGAACACTCAGAAGGTTCGTTGCTCAAAAAAATGATGATCACGCAGATGTCCATCAGACATTTCACCATTGGATAACCGATTCAATTTTTTCACAAGCTACGTTTGAATTACAAAGATGCTGAGGCATATTTCACGTAATTTCAATTCTATATTTTCAAGGACTTGGGAGGTTGATATTTGCAGCTGCTGTAAGTCAAGTCAAACTTCATGTCTGAGTTTTATCAGTGATTTTTTCATAATATAAATTATAATTTGCTCCTCAACCAGCAACTGGAATTGTGAGAGTTGAGGTTCATAAGGAATCCCAAATTGACACAAAGGTATTCGCTGGATAACTAGCTTCTACAACAGAACTGACATCTATAATTTCAGAAATAGTGATTAAATCAGTATTGAGTCATCATTTTTCAGATTGAATGAGTGAATTTACAAATCAAACTATCTTTGATTGAGTGTTATACGTTCTAAAACTATTATAATCATTAATGCTAGATGCATTAGAATCAACATAATAATCTCGCAAATTCGTTCAAAAACTAACTTTTCCACCGATTCATGAGAGTCACTGTAAGCTTCAAGAGTAAACGAGTGGAATTGTATATCAAGAAACACTTCCAGGAATAAAATTAACGGTTCAAGTATGTGAATTTTCTCATTTTAATTTACCTGCATATACTGCAGGAAGATTATTTCATCCTGGAAGTGAAAAATTATTTTGGGATATAAGTGAAGAGATATCAGTAGCTTGATTCGTATTTGTGATCAAAGTAGGAACTCAAAAAATCTGAATATTACCATTTTGGATATCTGATATATATTTTTTATTATAGTTTCAACTACTATATACAGAAAATGGGTTGTCTGCATGAATTTGAGTAAAAATGGAAGACTCAACTCAAAATATGCTCTGTTTTTCCATGAGAGCAGCTAGTTCAAATTCTCTCCTTGTTTGAGTCACAGCATATTGGTACTGTGTTTTATAAACAGGGTCAAGAGGAATCTCAGAGACCCTTTGAACTGTATTTTTAGCTTCTTCTCAAAATGTTCACTGAATCCAAAGAACATTTCAATTATTTGAGAACTCAACACTATCATCAGGATCTGGATACCTTCCCGTTTCGAGTTGATAATATTCTAAACCTCGCGAAATAGTATTTATATCGCTTAATCGAGCACTGTCTCTTGCTGAAACAGCAAATCACTGAAGACTAATAAATCCTATCGTTCAAAGAATCGATAGGATTGTTATCACTACTATGAGTTCAACGAGTGTAAAGGCTTGTATCTTAATATTATATAACATATTTGAATATGACCTTAAAAGATAGAATTATACTACATTTATAAGGATTAAGAGGCTTCTTGCAAGGATAGTACATTGACTTAATAAAATTTAAACTTTTGGCTTATCAAAATTACTAAAACATTATAAGCTAAATAATTATGTAATTTAAAATTAAACACATTTTATTTAATATGCTCATAATATTTTAAAAAACTGGCTCTTTGCTTGAAGATCATCCAGGGCTTCTTGTACATTTGTATCGTTGAGGCTTCATTCTATTGTTGTCCAAAATCCATAGGTAAAATGTCCAGTTCCAAGTGGAATACTCTCAATTTTTGTCATATTTATTGAATACTTTGAAAATACTTCTAGACAGTTATATAAACCACCAGGAATATGATTACTTTCAAAAAGAAATGATATTTTATTTTTTGTTGGAGTATATGATATTTCATCATTTCATTTTTTGATAACTATCAAAAATTTAGTAGTATTTCACTCTTGATCTTGAATATTTTCATCTAAGATATTCAGATTATAGAGCTCAGCTGCAAGTGTAGAAGCAACAGCTGCTACTCATCTTTTTTGTTTTTCTGATATCATTTTCGCTGCTCAAGCTGTATCTCCAAATGGTTTTGGAGTAATATTTTTGTTTCTTAAGTATTGATGTGTTTGACTCAGTGCTTGATGATGAGAATAGGCTTCAGAAATATTAGAAATATCATCTTCTAAACTCAGTAAACAATGCTGAACTTCGAAGTCATATTCACCAATAATGGTATGATTATGACTTAAGAAATGGTACACGTTTGCATGTATACTTCCAGCATAAGAATTTTCTATTGGAAGAACACCAATATCTCAAGCACTTATTTTTTCCCAAACGCAGTCAAAATCAACCTGTCATATAATATCCTCAATATCAACTGAGAGATGAGAAACAATATTTTTAGAAGCAAGATGACTGTATGAACCAGGCTCTCCTTGGTAATAGATTTTCATAGTTATTTATTTGTATTAATTATATCGTACTCATCAAGTACACATTCTCAATAAGTTGCGAGTGTAAAACTCTGAGAATCAAAGGAAACTAGAACTCATGAAATTTTATCTCAGCTATATATGTTGTGAGCTACTATTTCTTTTCAGATACTGTTTTTCAATATATCTATTTGTTTTCACATCAAATAAATAACTTTATCAGTATATTTTTGACCTATTTCGCAGTTCTCTATACCTAAAAAGTCTCTAGCTGACTCGATATCTAAGCAAAATTTTTCTTTATTCCCAGACTTTACAGATGTATGAAAATTTTGAGCTGTATCGAGAAACTTTTCATGTACTTCAAGAATTTCATCATTAAACATTTGAATATCTGCGTAGAGTGCTGGATTTTGACCAAGGTATCGCTCTACACTTGATATCATGAGCTTATAAATGGGAGAAACAAAATCCATCGAATCTCAAATATTGCATCAGAGTCGCTTCATCGTTTCTCACACAACAAACATATTGAAGTGAGTTAGTCACTGAACTATTGCCATCATTTTATCATGATATATTGGAGTGGATTCTATAACTTTTGCATGCTCTCAAATGAGAAAATCTTTCAAATACTTATAACTTTGCTCATTTTTAACATTCTCATCTGGAGTGAGCACAATAACCTGTCCTGCAATTGAGCTTAAAAATGGTCCAAACATAGGATGGCTCGGAATCACGATTATATCATCCCGTTTTTGAAGTGCTTTGGATGGAAATTTTTTAATACTCGTCACATCAGCTGCAATAGCTCCAGATTTCAAATATGGAAGCGTTGTTTCAATAATTGAAAGTGTTCGAGAAATTGGAACACTATATATGACAATATCAGCATCTTTAACAGCCTCAATGTTGTTGTTTAAAAAAATACATCATAGCTCTTGTGAAACTCAATGTCATTTTTCTACATTATTTCATGTAATCGTGAGATGAATACAATCTCAAAAGTTTTTAAGGGCATACGTCGCTAACCATTTTCAAAAACCATCGGTTCATCACAGAATACTTACTTTATATACTTTTGTCATGACTCTTGTAAAAAATAACGGTAAATGGAAATACTACTACTGCTTGAAATATTCTCCTGAGTCTCTTAAGTTTATTTGGACTAGTGAATATACGATAGAGCCACTCAAATCAAGCAGATCTCCAAGCTTCTGGTGCTCTCTTTTGAAATCAAACGAAGTAATCAAAGGATGAACCAACTCAAAGACCAAGATGGAGATTTTTACATTTTTGCAGTCACTCTAAAACAGAAACTTCCTGTTTTTTCATTCCGAGAGTAGAAAATAGGACTTTTGCTTTTGAATCAGCTATTTTGTTAAATATTTCATTTTTATTTTTTTCACTATACACATAGTGATCAAATTTTAGATTGGGGAATACTTTTTTGAGATTTTTGGAAAAATGTTTTTGAGCCATACACTTTGCCTCATCTTCTGGGAAAAATGGATCTAAAATAGCGATACTGATTCAGGTAGCTTCACAAAAATACACGAGGTCCTCTGTAATATCGCTTCAACAGATTCTATCTCAGTATTTTTTATACAGAGCAAATTTTCAAAAAAAGAGATTCAAGAAGTAATACGGAAACAAAATAATATTCACTATTTTTGGATAATTATTTCATTGAATTTGGTATCCCAAGTACAAACCTATACCATCACTCGTGAGATAATCGGCTTCTTGTAGAATATGTAAAAACTCAGCATCTTGAAGTGTAGCGAGACACATTTCAGGATTTGGAGTAAAAATAGACTTTCCTTTTTTAATGTCCTTTTTAGATAGATACTTTGTTATCTCATTAAAAAACTTCGGATATCGGTATCTGTGTATTTCTAGTTCAAATATTTTCATAAAAAGTTGGTCTCTATTTTTGACTGTAAGATATATGTATGATATTCTTATTATAGAAATTAAATCTTAAAAACAAGTTATGTCTTTTTTCAAACTCCCAGAGCATACACAAGAAGCAATGTGACTGACTACAAACTCTGTAGCAGCTTGATTAGTGGATTCAGTTTTGGCAGATGTGGAAAAACTTCAGATTCCTACTACTACCCAACTTTCTGAGTATCAATATAACGCAATTGAAAGATGACTTGCAATAGCAGCTTAATACACGGTTAAACCCTTAACTCAAAAATTGCGCCCCTTTGAGTTATCAAAAAATCCTTTTTAAAAAGGATTTTTTTATAGAACTTTTATAAGTTCAGAAACACTTTCTCGAGTATTACTCACTACTACTTCTTGTGACAAAGAGCGAAATACCCAATCTGGAAAATCAAGGAGCACTGGTATTTTATCTGAAATATTTACTTCTTTCCCACGAGACATAAGAACTAATCATCCATCATCTGACTCATAACAATCAACTTCTCAATCGTGCCTTGATAATAAAAATGTCTTTGAATACAGTTTGGTATTAGACTCATTCTGAAATGAAAACTGAATGTTAGTACCTCAAGTATCAAAATTTTTCATCACTTTAATACGAGAAATTATATCCTTGGCAACAAAGATTCGTTTATTTTCATTTCATTTTGAAACTTCTGAAAAGTTTGAAATCTCTCTAGTCATCTAATACATCTTTAAAAAAGATATTATGCAATTGTATATATTTACAATAAAAACAACAATCTGTATTTATTTTTATGTTAAAAAGTATTGAGAATGAGCCTATATTCTTATTATTTTAATAAAAAATTCTTTAAGAAATTAATTACTCTCTGAGGAATTATACTTTGTAGTGCTGCTCATCTTTCTTGAATACTTCTCATTCCATGCCTTTTTATGTATCAAAATCTTCATATGTAAGTTTTTGCAAGTGATGTACTTTCAGAAAATCATCTGGGAAGCACGCTTTGAGTTGAGATATATGATTCTACCTCAATTCAAGCTTCTTCGAATTTTTGAGTAGCTCTTGCTTCATGAGAGTTCTCTCAGACTAATGTGATAGAAGTATCATGAGCTAATATTTGTTTTACTCTTTCGGCATTTTCTTGAGTGGTATTAGATTGGTCTTCTAAGACTATGTCCACTCATTGCATGATTTTTCAAATTTCTCATTTTTCCAAAATATTTTTCATATGTTCTGCCTCTGAAACAGTATCACCACTTGGATTTCATCATGTTAAAATAACCTGACTTATTCTATCAATATCGACTCCTTTTTCTGCATGTATTCTCTTTTGAAGTTGAATTATCCGAGCAATACTTAAGGCAACTTCTCTCCTTAATTCAGAGTTATTGTATCCGAGTGCAACTAAAACTTTACTTCTCTCGTCATCGGTTCATATAATATTATTTTCTTCCTGCATGTATTTTTAAATTATTTTTGAAGGAAATATTATTTAAAAGAATTCATATTCAAAATGAAAATAACTAATTAAAATAAATAAGTAAAAATTTAAAAAACTCCCTAAAAGTAGGAGTTTTTTATTTTCTGTAATTTTTGAAAAATCTTAGCTATGAAAATTTGAAGAACCCATTGCATATGTACTTGGACTGATTAACTTCTGTGTTCAATCTTTAACGGATGAAACAGCTACAAGAATCATAGGATTTTGCACATTATTATTAGCAGGAACAACTATGTCATCCTTATAGTCAATTGGTGAATAAGCAGTTAAAGAATCTTCTCCTCTAAGTTTGAATTGTGAAGTTGATGAACCTCATTGTCATTGAATAGTTACACTATCTTCTAATCCAATATTTTCAAAAGTGAAATCTACTCCATCTTGATCACCCAGGTAACTTCTATAAATTGTATTTTTCATAAGTTAATTATTATGTATTAATGAATATATATTAGCTAATAATATTTCTTTTTCAAATATATTATACAATATTTTAAGTTTATTCTGATTTATATTCCATGATTTTAGTTACTTCTCTAACACCGTTGACAAGCTCATCAACCTCTAAACTAAATACAGGATTTTCTTCTTCATCTCGAAGTGGTTGTCTTTCTCTATCAAGTACCTTTGAAGCTCGAACAAATGAACCTTCAAGTATTGTGAAAATATTATTTATTTCTCATTCTATTGCCGTTATAACTGCAGGACCTTCTATTTCTTTAAATTTTCATAATTGAGCTGATATTTCTCCAGCATTATCAATAGTTTTTTCTATCATTTCAGTACTCATAATTAAATTGTTTTAAAATGTATGAGTAATCATTATAATAAGAATAATACATTGCAAAAATATACTTTACGATAAAACAATGACAAGTCTTAAAAATAAACGGATAGCCATAGTATGTGATTGGATAAAAGATTGGGGGTGAGCTGAAATTGTACTCACGCAACTCCTTGAGATTTTCCCAGACGCTGATATATTTACGAGCGTATTTTGGCAACAAGATAATCCCCTTTTTGAGTGACGAAAAATAACAACAAGTTATATTCAGAAAATACCTGTACTCAATAAGTCTCATAAACTCGCGCTTACGCTCCGACCTCTTGCATTTGAGAGCTTTGATTTGTCTAAATATGATATTGTTATTTCTAGCACGAGTGCGGAAAGTAAATGAGTAATTACAAAACCTAACTGTCTACAAATTTGTTATTGTCATACTCCAACACGCTATTTTTGGAGTCACTATCATGAGTATCTCTCTATGATGGAATTTGGATTGCTTAATCCACTCGCAAAGTGGCTTATGCCAAAAATGATTCATAAACTCAGATTATGGGATTTTGTAGCTGCACAACGACCGGACTATTTTCTCGCAAACTCAAAAAATACACAATCTAGAATTTCTAAATATTATGACCGTGAGAGCACTGTTCTCTATCCATGTCTCGAGATTCAAAGTATTCCCTTTAGTTCTCAAAAAGAAGATTATTATTTTTATGCTGGAAGAGTGATTCCCTATAAAAAATTTGATCTATTAGTAGAGACTTTTAATAAAAACTGACTCCCTCTTAAAATAGTAGCAAATACAAAAAATAAATTATCAGAATATCTTAAAAGCATTTCAAAAGAGAACATAGAGTGGATATATGAAACAGATAATACTAAAATCAATATATTGCACTCAAAAGCAAAAGCATTTATATTCCCTCCTGAAGAGGACTTTTGACTGGTGCCTATTGCAGCTCAAGCAAGCGGAACACCAGTAATTGCCTACGGAAAATGAGGAGCACTTGAAACAGTAATAGATTGAAAAACGTGAGTTTTTTTCGAAACACAAACTTATCAAAGCTTACAAAAAGCCATAGACCAATTTGAATCCATGACTTTTGATGCATTTACTATTCGAAAACACGCTGAGAAATTTGATAAAAAAATCTTTAAAAATGAGTTACTTTGATTTATTGAAGAGAAACTAGATTCATAATTTGTCCTTAAATTTTGCGAATTCAATATCAGTTATTGAAGTTCATCTATAAAATGACTTCCATATATCTAAAGAAAACATATCTCGATTTCTTTCTCAAATTGTAGCATGCTTTCCGTCTCTGCCATCATATCCAATTTGATGACAATCACTTCAAAATGTAAGAATCAAGTCAAATTCTCGTCTCACTTTTAAAATAGCTTGTACCCATTCATATGATGCCTTTGTATTAATCTCAATAGCGTTTATTCATTGGTCGACATAGCTTCATATAGTTCGTTCAAATTCTGCAATTCATCATTTATTTCATCAAAAGGTAACGTTTGGATGAGCCATAGAAACGACTCATCCAGCTTTGTGGATAACTTCATGAACTGTTGTCTCAACACTTGGTTCGTATTCCTCAATTTCATATCAATATTCCTCATAAAGTGATCATTCTCTTTTGAGACATTCGAGGTAAAAAACTTCAATTAAGTTCTGATCTCCATCAAATCTATCTCATAAAATGTGTTTCATTTTTTCCTTGTTTCAAGGAATTGAATATAAATAATAAGCTAAAAACCATTTGTTTGCAGACTTTAATCCTCTCTGATATTTTCTTTGCATATAGTTTTCAAAATCATTCACATCTCACTTTATTCAAAATACTCAAAGTTTAGAAATCTGTCAATCATAGATATTTGCTTTTTTAAATCGAGTGTTTTCTAATATATCTTGGAGTGATTCACTCAATATAGCTGCATAACTGACGAGATGAAGACTTTTATCTACATCATAATTTCTTGCAGAAATTTCTACTGAATCACATGTTTCTATTCCATTGATTCTCAGTGAATCTTTAAAATCACTCGGAGATATAAAATCATGATCTGTAAGTGTTAGGAAATCAAGTCAAAGCCTTTTCGCTTCTCAAACGACTTCTTCGGGAGAGTTCCTTCAGTCACTGTTCGTAGAGTGACAATGCATTTCAATATTTTTCATAGCTCTATAATTAAAAATTAACAATTACATTTTATACAGCTCACCTAGCTTTATTTGTTTATATGTCATATATGTAAAATAAATAAATTATTTATTGCTATTTTTCACTGATATACTTATTATTTAGAGAGAAAATATTTGTAAAAATAATTTACACTTTATGATTGATATAAAAATATTAGAAAATATAGGACTCAGTGAAACGGAAGCAAAAATTTATATTTCCTTACTAGAAAAATGAACTCAAAGCATTTCAGGTATTTCGATTGTATCGTGATGCAATAGAATGCAAGTCTATGCATCAATACCAAGGCTTACAGAGAATAAATTGATTTGAGAAACGGTTCGATGAAAAAGAAAATATTATTTTGCAGAAAATCCAGAAAATCTTGAGAATATTTTTTATGAAAAAAAGCTTTTATTTCAAAATACTATCTCACTCTTAAAATCAAAGTACGAAAAGAAACAAGCGAAACCTGAACTCAGAACTTTTTATACAAAAGATGCGATGAAGCATATTTTTTATGATGTGGTAGAGACGCTCAATACCTGAGATACCTACTATAGATATAGTTCAAGAAAGCATGATAATCTCAGGTGATTTCTATCTGAAGACTATAAGAAAAAAAGAGATATGAAAGAAATTCAAAGAATGATTATAACCAGCGATGAGCTAAAAAAAATTAAAGAAAAATGAAACAATAAACTTAATAGAGAAATAGTGAGTATTCCCAAACTTTATGATTTATTTGAAGATAATATATCTAAGATAATATATGCAAATAAAGTAGCAATCATCGATTATGAATCAGAAACTTCATTTATAATCGAAAATAAAAAACTCGCAGATTTTGAAAAGAAAATCTTTAAGCTTTTATTTAAATATTTGAGAAATGATTAAATCAAATTCTTATCTCTCAGGTACATATCATATGCAAATGTAACACACTCTGCGTTGAGTGTTGTTTCATCAATTCTATAGTGCGTAAAACTAGCATTTTGAATTCGTAAATATGGAATCTCGTGTGTGAGATTTTTAAGGACTGCAATCATAGCGCGAGTGACTCATGCATGGGAGCTTATAAGTATTTTAGAATCTTTTTCATAAAATATTTTATCTTCAAAGAATCATCGTAATCTCTCAACACACTCAGCATAACTTTCGTATCATTCTGGATCATTATAGTTATATGGATCTGCATGAAATCAATCATTGAATAATTCTGAGGCTGGTCTATACTCATGGACTCAAAGGTATTTTTCTTTAAGCCTATCATCTTGAGTTATTTCTATATTTTGAGAGTCTACATAAGGTGAAATAGTATCATAGGCTCGAATAAGAGGGCTTGAATAGATCCTATCTACGTTAAGATTTTGAGATATAAGATACTCTTTTAATAACTGAGCTTGTTGTTTTCATTTTTCTGATAATGGAACATCTGTAATTCACGCGATGATTCATTGTGCGTTAGATTCAGACTGTCCGTGTCTTACAAGAAATACATCTATCATATTTTATTTTTATGTGGATAATAAAACTATATAGCTATCCAAAATATATTTCGGACTAAGATTATTTTTTTCTACTCCATTTATATCTTTCTCTAACTTTGAGAGTATTTTAATATACTTTCATCCCGATGACATAAGTACCTGCATGAGAGTTTTCAGTGCTATTAAATACTCATTTTTTTCAAGCTTTGCACTAAAAAAATATGTAATACACTCAAGTGATTCTCATACAATAAGTCACTCAAAAATTGAACTATAGAAACTATTCTCCTGTGAATGTCATCCTAATTTAAGCTCTCTTTTTTGCACTCTTGATAGGATAGTATCAATAACTCCAGACTCTGAAGCGTTTGAGAGAAATATTATATTTCACGCTCATGGTTCTTCAAAAAACTTCAAGCAAGCATTTTGCGTTTGAAGGGTCATACGAGAAATATTTTCTATAAAAAAAACTTGAAACGCGAATCTAGGTTTTACATCTCACTGAGTCATAAATCGTTTCATCTCATCAATTTTGAGAGATTCTCAAGTATCAACGAGATGAAAAAGACTCTGTTTATCCATTTCATTCTCTCTCAAGATTTCTAGAATAAAACTATAAATCTCATGATGCATGAGCTGCATATTGTTTTCAAGAAACAAAAAAGGTGATATCTCACCTCATGCTAGTATCTGTTTTTTTACCTCTGAAAAATTATTATTCATCTTTAAGTATATCTTGGAAAAGGGCTTCTAAATCAGCTTCATATTCTTGCAATACTTCATTTTCATCCTGTGTCATAGTTGGTGTATCAGCTTGAGTATTTACTTTTCAAGACCCCTGAGCTTGTACAGTATTGGTATTTTGAGAATTGGACTCTGCAGGAGTATCTATATTAGCTTCATCAGTATTTTCTAATTCATCATCAAAGATTGTATCTTGTGATCACGTCATTGTGTCTTGAAATAATGTGCCTGAGGAAGTCACTCAAGTACTTGTTGATCAAGAGAGCGTATTTTCTTCCTCATTTGGTTTTTGCTCAAAACAAGAACTGAGTACAATACTCAGTAGGATGATAGCGATAATAGATATATATTTCATACTACGTTTTTAAAAAAAAGAATTCATAAAAATAGTATAAAAAATACGATGCAATGCAAGTTTTTTCGTGTTGAAATATTATATTTTTTCATATAATACACAGGTTAATTTATACAAAGATACAAAACTTATGATTGAAAAGATAATTAAAGCAATATTTTGAGATATTGATACAAAGAAAATAAAAAAATTCACGAGAGAACTCAAGCATGTAAGAGAACTTGAAGCAAAATTTCAAGACATGACTTTGGAGGATATTGAAAAAAGAAATTTGGAAATTAAAGCAAGTTTCTCACATTTAGACTTTCAAAATCCAGAAGATTCAAAAGCACTGAGTCAGTGACTTGAAAGTGTGAAACATGAAGCAGCAGCTTTATGGATTTTAACGTGTAAGCTTTTATTTGGAAAAACATTTACAACAGAAAGTGGAAAAGAAGTCACATGGAATATGCTTCCCTATGATGTTCAAGTAATTTGATGACTCGCAATACACGAAGGAAATGTAGCTGAGATGAAAACATGAGAATGAAAGACTCTTGTAGCAACTTTCCCTGCTTACCTCAATGCATTATCTGGAAATGCTGTTCATATAGTTACAGTAAATGACTACCTTGCTTCTAGAGATGCTGAAGAGATGTGAATCCTCTATACTGCACTTTGACTCAAAGTATGAGTTATCACACATAATCAATCACGAGATCAAAAAAAGCTAAACTATGCAAGTGATATCATTTATGCTACAAATAATGAACTGGGATTTGATTACTTGCGAGATAATATGGCAAGTGAAATGGGAAACAAAGTTATGAATCCTCGTTTTTATGCGATTATCGATGAAGTAGATTCAATTCTAATAGATGAAGCAAGAACACCTCTGATTATCTCACAACCAGATAATGAACCTACTGAGAAATACTTAAGATTTTCAGCACTTGCAAAGAAACTTGAAAAAGGAGTAGATTATAAAATTGATGAAAAACAAAAAGCTTCAACACTCACTGAAGCGTGAATCAAAAAAGTAGAGACGATGCTTTGAGTTGAAAATATATATGTTTCTGATAGATATAATGACATTCATCATATAGAAAATGCTCTGAGAGCGAGTAGTGTGTATTTAAAGGATAAAGACTATATCATCCGAAATGAGGAAGTTATGATTGTAGATGAACATACTGGTAGAGTATTACCTGGACGTCGATACAGTGATGGTCTCCATCAAGCGCTTGAAGCGAAAGAGTGAGTAAAAATACAACAAGAATCAAAAACCCTTGCCAGTATTACTTTTCAAAATTATTTCCGAACGTATTGGAAACTTGCAGGTATGACAGGAACGGCAAAAACTGAAGAAGAAGAATTTTACAAGGTGTATGGACTTGAAACACTTGCAATCCCAACGAACAAACCAATCGCCCGTGAGGATAAAGCAGACTTGCTGTTTAAAAATGAAAAATGAAAATTTGAATATGTTGTAAACTATATTCAGGAACTCCATAAAACTGGGCAACCTATTCTTGTTTGAACCGTGTCAGTTGATAAGTCAGAATATCTCTCTGCAGAGCTTCATAAAGTGTGAGTTCCTCATAAAGTCCTCAACGCAAAACAACACGAATCAGAAGCTGAAACGGTTGCAGCTGCTGGACAAAGATGAGCTGTAACGATAGCTACTAATATGGCAGGTCGTGGTACAGATATTAAACTTTGAGAAGGAGTTATAGCACTGTGAGGTCTGATTATACTCGGGACAGAAAAACATGAAACGAGACGAATTGATAATCAACTTCGAGGTCGAGCTGGGAGACAATGAGATCCAGGAGTTACACAGTTTCTGATATCTCCAAACGATGATATTATGAGAATTTTTGGAGGAGATAAACTCTTTTGAATATTCAACTCAGCAATGTTTGCAAGTCTTCCAGATGACCAACCACTCGCGCAAAGTGGTATGCTCACAAAAAAAGTTACCTGAGTTCAAAAACAAGTCGAAGGTCACCACTTTGATGCTCGAAAACATGTATTAGAATATGATGATGTGATTAATAAACATAGAGAAATTATCTATAAGAGAAGAGATGCTGTTCTCTCTCACGTAGAAGCGAGCCCAGAAATTGAAAAAACTATTTCAGAAATGGTGTACAACAGAGTTAAAAATCTTGTTTTAGCTGAAGAAGCAAAACAAGGTGAAGCAGTAAATAAAAATAAACTTGTAAAAAGAGTACACGAGTATCTCGGTCGACCTATCATAGATGATTTTTTAGAAAAACAAGATATCACAGCTATCACGTGAGATCTCACTCTTGCTGATTATATAGCACATAGAGCTGTTGCTGAACTTGAAATGATACGAAGCGAGGCTCCAGATAATGATGCATATTATAGTCTTTTAAAGAAAATAATGCTTCAATCTATAGATAGACTCTGGATGAATCATATCGACTGAATGAGTAAACTCAGAGAACAAGTAGCTTTTGTATGATATGCTCAAAAACAACCAATTATGGTGTATAAAGAAGAGGCATTCAAAAAGTTCAAAGGACTTGTTGATGAAATTGAACTTCGAATTGTGAAGTCAGTATTCGCTATTACTCCAGCAACAGAAGTTCAGATAGCTCGAGTGGATGACTCAACACTTCAAGTGTCTTCAAGTGAAATAGAAAATATGGGAGTTTGACAATCAGACTCACCTAAAAACTCTTGAAATACGAGCCAGTGAAATCCTATCTTTGCTCAAAATAGGAATCAAACAACTCCTCGGAAAAAAATACGCGTTTAATTGCTCAATAAAGCTGTTAGAGTCAAGTAAATTTCTGTTTATATTGGAAAAAGTATGATAGTATATAAATAAGTCTGTTATAAATGCAGAATTTCTTACTATTATACTTTTTTTATGGCTGATATTAAAGATACAAACAACAATTCAATTCCTGAAGTAACAGATATTCTTGAGGCTTTAGAAGTCGAAGGTCCTGCAAATTCTAAAGAATCTCAAGAAACTATTCTTGTTCCAGTTCAAGATCCTTCAAAAGTAGCTCCTCTTCCTTGGGAGGAAGGAGCGGAAGAAGGAATCTCAATAAACAATATCATACAAGACGATTCTAAAACTCTCAACTTAGGAGAAAATCAAGAGATAAACTTGTTGAGTTTAGAAGATATAGTATCAAAAATTCAAGATAAAGAATATGACTATGTACTCATAGAACCAGAAGAAACAAAAGTAAAAGTAACATTTAGAGAAAATAATAGTAATAAAGCTACGACCTACATTAAATTTGCGACCTATACCAATATTTTACTTAAAATAAAACAACTTGCAGGGCTAGTAGTTGAAAATACATGAAATACTCAAGAGTGAAAATGAAAACTCACCATTTGAAAAAAGAACTATATCTTATTAACTAAAACAGTTCCATGAAAAAATGGAGAGAGAATATGGCTTAAAACGAAACTTAATACTCAAACGAGTAACGAAGTAAAAAAGAAAGTTCCACTTTCTACTATTTTGTGGTTTTTTGCAGCAATATTTTTTGTAATGCTCATTTTAGGATGAAGTTTTATAAGTTTTATTGTTATAAACGCTAAAACCGTTGACGATGTACAGTTCTTTTCCAGTCTTGGGATAAGTCTCAATGATATAAACTCATTTATATCTCAAATTGTTACCATTATATTTTCTATTCTCTTATTTATTCTCACACTGATTCTATCAGTATGTTTGTTTAAATTCTTTCTGACTAAAAAAGTATTTAAAAGAAAGAAAATACTCTACGCTCTACTTTCAGTATTTTTACTCATTATCACATTTTCAACGGCAACAGCTTGGATGTATGTTGATCAAAAAATCAAACAACTTCCAAACTGGCAAGAACAAGCCTACGGTGATCTCAAAATATTTGATAATGCTTTACTCGTCAGTCCAGATTTCAGTGACAGTGAAGCACTGTTAAGCGAAACTAAAAATCTTATCTGACCTGTAAATCTAAATTTTGATCTTACAAATTTTCAAAACAACCAAGAACGAAGCGGTCTCACTATAAATAAGTATGTATGGAACTTTTGAGGGACAGTAGTTGAGTCATTTACTCCAGTTGTTATTCAGAGTTTTGACAGAGTTTGAAACTATGAAATACGTGTAGAAGCAATAGGAATAGATAGAAATGGACAGGAAGTGGTTCAAGAGCTCACAAGTATTCCAACCGTTTCAATTTCTCATATCGTAAAATATACAGAAACCATCACAAACAACTGATGAAAAAAAGTAGCCTTTGATGCCTCAAGTATAAAAGACATATGATCTGTAAAATGGTATTTTAAAAGTCCAAAAACGGATAACGAAACTGTCGAATATGAAGAATGGTCCTACAATAATGATGGATTTGAATTTATCCCGGGTAAAATATTTTTTGAAACTATGTACATTTGACTCTCTGTTCTCAGAAATGGAAGTGATGAAGAATCTATTGATAAAGTATTTGTAATTCAAGCTGAAATAGATGGAGAAATGAGCTGAGAAATATCTTATGAAGCTTCACTCGAAAATGACTTAGAATATGAATTTAGCGTTCTCAATCCTCAAACAAGTTTCTCTAACTGATTTATTGAAAAATATGATTGGAAAATATGAGATAGAAGTTATTCGTTGACTTCAAATTTAGAAAAATCTAATCAAGCTCCCGTTCTCACACATGTATTTCAAAATTATTGAGAAAAAAATGTATCTGTCGTGATGACTGATTCTCTGTGAAAAACATTTACTTTAAATAGTACCATCACCCTCCAAAAAGATGTAGAACTCAAGGAGTTTCTTATAATTACAAATGAGGCTACAAATGAACAACCGAGTAATCTAAAATACGAAACGAGATCTCATGAGTACTTTATTGATGAGATTTGAGTTCCAAGTACTCTAAAGTTTGATGCGAGATACGTGAGACCTACTAATATTTCATATTCGCTCGATACTGTTTCATGGGATGTCTGAAATGATAAAGATATAGAATCTACTGGTAAAAACTATACCCTAGAAGTTGGACGAGAATGAAACAATACCCTCGCCGTAACTTACAATTTCAAACATCGTCGAAATACTGATGATATTATTTCTCTCACTGAATTTATATATATTCAAGCTGTTAAAAAAGATGCAATTCTTAGTTTAGAAATAGAGAACTCTAGTAACTATGCTCCAGTCAGTGTGAGATTTGATGCATCAAAGAGTTATATAAAAGATGATAACATTATTAAATTTGTCTATGATTATTGAGATTGAATTGTGGAGGAGAGAGATGCCATTAATCCAGGTCATAGATATGCAAAAGCTTGAGACTACACGATTAAACTCACTGTTATCTGACAAACTGGAAAAGAATTTTCTCTTGAGAAAAAACTTATACTCTTACCAGCTCCTCAAGATGTAAAGATATCTCCAAGTTTAAAAAGAGCTCCAGTAGACCAATGAATAGACTTCTCTTCTGCTGAAAGTGCTGGACAGATTATTGAATATTTCTGGGACTTTGGGGATGGAAATATATCAACTGATGCTAATCCATCTCACGCATATACCAAAGCCTGATTTTATACCGTGACACTTCGAGCAGACTTTGTAAATAATAATTCTATTAGTGATACGATTGAAGTAGAAATTATAGAAAAAAAATAATAGATAAAAAAACTCTCCAAACTTGAAGAGTTTTTTTATATATTATTTCAAGATTATTCTATAATTTTTCTTTCATTTTCTAATGAGTAAAAATTTTCAATGAATAAAATCATTTGAAAAATCATAATTTGTATCTGTAATTTTTTGTTCATTGAGTGCTAATGCCCCAGAACTAATACTTTGTCTCGCACTACCTCCTGATTTTTCAAGTCATGATTCTATAAATAATTCAAAGAGATTCTGAGAACTATATATCAATCATCCTATTTCAGTACTAAAACTCTTGAGTTCATCTGCATTTAGTTTTGTAAGGAGTTCTATTTTATCTCACTCTCCAAATAAAAATTCAGTAATATTTGCTGCAAGTTTCGCTTCTTCTTCTCAATGTATTATTTTCACAACTTCGTATGCAAGTCTTTTTTGCCCAAGTCTCTGCTCTGGTGATTTTGAATGTTCCTCTAATATTGATGCTATATACTCAGAATCTAATAGAGTCAAAAGTTTCAAGTAGCGTTCTACATCAGCATCTTCTGTATTCATAAAATACTGATAAATAGCATATGGTCTTGTTTTATTTCTATCTAAAAAAAGTGCATTTCATTCAGATTTTCCAAATTTTTTTCAACTGGCATCAGTAATAAGTGGCCAAGTAAAGACGTAGGTTTCGTCTTCTGTTTTTTTACGAATGAGTTCAATCCCTGTTACCAGATTTCCCCATTGATCCTGTCCTCCCATTTGCAGATTCACTCACATGTTTTTATGGAGATAATAATAGTCAAATCCTTGCAACAACATATACGAAAACTCAGTATAAGAAATAGACTTTGTTGGATCCTCTATACGTTTTTTTACCGTATCCTTCGACATCATTTGATTCACGGTATGAAATTTTCAAACTTCCCTGAGGAAATCTAGATATGATACTCACACGTAAAAATCAAGATTATTTACAATTTCAAAATCGAGTTTTTTTCCAGTATTTTCTGAAAGTCTTGTTAAAATAGTTGTAAATTGATTTCATATAGCAGCGACATTTTTCTCCAGAGTTGCTTCATCGAGAAATGTTCTCTCAGATTCTTTTCCTCCTGGATCTCATACCATACCTGTAGCTCCACCAACAAGTGCATAATATTTGTTTCATTTAAGCATGAGTTGCACAGCAGTCATAAATCCTATAAAGTTTCACATATGAAGCGAATCAGCTGTTGGATCAAATCACACATAAAATTTTTCAGATCATTGTTCTAATTTTTCAAATATATCATCGCTAGAGTATTGGTATAAATATCCCCTTTCTTGTAAATGTTCTTTGAGTTTCATAATATTTTCTTGCGAGTTAAAAGTATTTCTCTTATAATAAACAAAAATAATACTATCGCAAACTAAGCATTAAAATTTATGAATACGCAAAGTCGAGAATACTGGGAAAAAAATAAGCCTACAGATTTATGAGCCTCAAATTGTCCACTGTGTCAGGAAGCAGAAAATATACTCTATGAAACAAAACATTGGAAAATAATAAAAAATAAATATCCAATTCTTGGTCTAGATAATCACTGTATGGCGATTCCTAAAGAGCATGTTATATTTGCAAAAGATCTTTCAGATGTTCAGTATCTAGACTATAAAAATGTAGAGCATTATATGTTTAGTTATTTTAAAAACTCTGATTATTTCACTTTTATGAGGGAGTCTCTTTCGGGAAGAAGTTTAGAACATCTACATTACCATTTTCTTCCATGACAAATTTGGTATAAAGATGTTGAATCTATGTTGCAAAAGCAGGCATTCTAAAACATATCTTTTGCAAGTAATCATATTTATGCTATATTACAAGCATACAATTTTTTAGAACAACGCGATGAAAATCGATCTTTGGAAAATATTCTGATCAAAATGTAGAGCAAAACTTCTTGAGAAGTTTTTTTTAGATTACTATGCATGAGGAAACCAGTGATACCATATGCGAGGACTCGCAAGAGAATTGGATGAACAAATAAATTCTGTAAAAAGAGAACTTGATAACTTAGAAGAACTGTGAGTTCTTCGGTCACGAACCGAACTGAGAAAAAAAATATTTACTATCAATACCAATTTTTATCTCATTGATGAATTTGAGAATATTTTTCTCAAGACCTATAATCCACTCGATGAAGTAAAGAAGTATTTCAAAACTCAAAATCTACTTGAAGTCGTCATCGTAAATAAGAGTATTGAAAAAAAACTCTTTGAAGATGGCAAAGCTATACTTGATATATTTATGATTGGAGAAATAGAGAGAGAATGATTTTCAGAATTTTTACAATCTATATTCTTTGATAGAAAAGTGAAATTTGCGATTATCTCTACAGAGGATTTTTTCAATAGACTCTCATATTGAGATAAACTCATACATAATATACTCAGGGAAAAATGAAATATCTTTATCAAAGATACTCTCAAAGTGAAAGAAAAACTCGATTAAAAAAACTCAAGCGAACTTGAGTTTTTTTTAAATTATTTTTTTACCATTTCCCCACTTCAACAGAACCTATATGATGTTCAAATTCTCAGTATTTTATTTTGTAATACGCCAGTATTCCTATCATCGCAGCATTATCCATACAATAGAGCTTTTTCACTGGAGCATAAAATTTTAGTCATAATTTTTGAGATGATGATTGTATTCTCTGATTCAAATCATCATTTGCGCTGACTCATCCAGCAAGCATGACAGTAGATACTCATTTTTGCTGAGCAGCTTCAATGAGTTTGTAGCTGAGTACTTCGTTCACGGCTGATTGAAATTCGAATGATAATTCTATTTTATCATCTTGCGTGAGGACTCCTCTTTTGTCTACTTCACGTTTTACTGCACTTTTCAGACCTGAAAAACTAAATCAAAATGCAGATTTTTCTAAAAATACTCTTGGAAAGAGATTTTTTCATTCTTGTGTAAACTGAGATGCGAGATTTGAAATAATAGGTCAACCTGGATATTCAAGTCACATCATTTTCGCTACTTTATCAAACGCTTCTCCAGCTGCATCATCTTGGGTTTGCCCAAGTTTCACTCGTGTCCACATATCTGACATATAATACACTTCGTTATGTCAGCCAGAAACCGTGAGACATACAAGTGGAAAAGAAATTTGTGATTCTTTTCTCTCTAAAAAATTAGAAAATATATGTGCCTGAATGTGATCAATGGGAAGTATAGGAATCTGAAGGGTTTCTGAGAGAGTGGAAGCAACCGTAATACCTGTAAGAAGTGATGGGACGAGTCCCGGATGCGTCGTCACTGCAATATAGTCTATATCTCTAAGTTCAGTATTTGCTTCACTCAGAACGTGCGCGAGTACGTCAAAAATAACATTTGCATGTTCCCGACTCGCAACTTCTGGAACAACTCAACCTGTGAGATTATGGATTTTTATTTGAGATTTTGTGTGCATACAAATAAGCACCTCGTTTTCAAAAAGAGCTATACTCGTATCATCACATGATGTCTCAAATGCTAAGATTTTCATTTTATTTTTTAATACTATCTATAAATTTTTGCATATCAGCTTTGAGAGGAGCTTGTATTTTAAGTGCTTTCTTTTTTATAGGATGCATGAGCTCTAACTTCCAAGCATGAAGCATTTGTCTTTGAATGTAATAATTTTTTTCAAAATAACTATTAAGTTTCTTGTCTCAATACGTCTTATCTCATAAAATTGGGTTTCAAATATGTGCCATATGGACTCGAATTTGATGCATTCTCCCAGTTTCGATTTGTACCTCTACAGCTGATAATGTAACTTCTCATTCTGGAAGTTGGAGTATATATTCATCTAAAACTTTGTAGTGCGTAATTGCTTCTTGTCAGCTTTCTGAAATATGTATTTTATTTTCATTATGAGCTTTTTCTCTTCGAGCGAGTGATTTTTTAATCGTTCACGATTGATGAGAGAGTTTGCCAATTACTACAGTAAAATACATTTTTTTAAGGGCATTTTTTTCTTTAAAATCCTGGACTATTTGCACGAGTGCTTGTTTTTGTTTTGCGATGACAATAACTCATGAGGTATCACGATCAATTCTGTGAGCAAGTGAAGGACTAAAGGTCAGACTATCAAGTTTTTGAGCGTAATAATCCTGAACTTGCTCAATGAGTGATACCTCCTCTGATTTATGGTCTCATGGATGTACATTGATTCCTGGATTTTTATTGAGTATTAAAAGATACTCATCTTCAAATATTATATCTTTTTTATGAAGTTTTTTATCCTGAGATACTACAACATTATCTTTTATATTTTCTCTCAAACTCTGTATTTCTGTTTCACCGAGATATACATTTACAGTTTCTCATGTCGAGAGTTTATATTCAGGTTTTTGTTTCGTTTTTTGTTCGTCTAAAGTTATAACTTTTATTTTTCCAGTTCGAATACTTTTAAAGATAAAACTCAGACTCGCCTGAGGAAAAAGTTTTTTCAAAAAAGAATCGAGCCGTTGCTCTGAATCATTTTTTAAAATTTGAAAAGACTGCATAAAAAATTATTGAAAAATAGTAAATCAAAAAGCTGAATTCGTAGAAAGCTGAGGAACTTGCACTTCAAGCTTCTTTGCAAATCATCTTGATTTTCAAACTGAAACTATTGCAGTAGCAGGAAGTGGAATAGCTCCGTTAGAAGTAAGTCTATATTCTAAGAAAGAAAGTTGTGTCTGATTGTTTATAAGGACTAATGGATTAACAATACTCAGAGTCAGAACACATTCACTTCATGATCAACAATTTGAACCATAAAAACTTCAAAAAGTTTCATTAGATATCCCATCTAAGTTCGTTCAAGTTCTTGGCCAAATATTGAAACTATACCCGGAACTTCATCATTGAATCTGTGTTTCTGTAATTAAAGATCAAGAAAGTGTCGTAAGAGATGCTGTATCTGATGAAAGTTGCCATACAAGTATGTCATCATTTTGTGTCGTATTAAACTGTTCATTTAATCATCAAACTCCATCTAAATCGGGAATTTGTACCCTCAGAGTAAGTGGTGCACTAATTCTATTATTTCCAACGAGAAATTGAGCTACATTATCTGGAGATATTCTATTAAAATTCTGATCATATTCACTATCTCATTGACCAGTACTTGGTATAATTGTACCTGAAGATGTAGAAGAATACGCATAATTTATATTCAAGTCTCATCCTGAAGCATTTATTTCATTTCAATATGTTGTCACTGTTTTAAGTGAATGTGCATATATTCATTGTTCTAGTCCAGCATATCATTGATAAAAAGCATTACTTGCATTTTCTATACCACTCACATTACGACTATAAGGAATCATATATTCTAGGAGATATAATCCAATGAAACTAAAAAAAACAGTAAGTCAGAGTGCGAGAACAATTGAAAATCAAGATTTTGAGGCTGTATGTTTCATATTATTGAAAATTTAAGTTACTGAGTTGTATAGTCGTTGAGAGTTCTACAGATGGAGTAGTTCCAGTGATTTTTCTTTTTTCCTTCCAACTTGGCTGAATTACCATATGCAATTGAACGTATGGTGCAATTTTTATCATCGGATCTCTATCTCTCCATGAATATTCTAAACTTTTATATGGTGCGATATAAAACTCTAGCTTTGATATATGAATATTGTTTGGAAATATAGATTGCCAATATGCATCAGTTCCAGCACTTGCAAGAGTATTTGGTGTATTGGTAAAATCATTGTCTATGAGCCACGTATCGATTTTACCATCACCCTGACTGATATCTGAAATTGCAGCATTGTGATCATCTCACCAATCACGACCTACTAACTTGATGAACTCAATGGTTCAAAGACATCCCGTTCAGGTCATAACTTTTGTCCCAGTACAAGTCGCTCACGTTGGTCTATCAGGATCAAGTCATACATTCCATCTAAAAAATGTTCGCTCATCTCAGGCCTTATTAATCAGATACAGTTCTCATACGTCGATTCCATTAGTAAAAGCTTCAGGACCAATTCAAAGAAATAAATCATCAGCATCCCCATACACAAATCCGTTTCCATCTTCGTCTCCATGCACCGTTCAAGATGCATCGTAATCACTATTGTAATCAATAAACTGATCTTCGTATTGACCGTATCTTTGTCTTAAGTTAGTATTTGTGAATACTGTTCCATCTGCATTACGCTTGCGCGTCGAACTTGTTAAACATCCACTTCACGTCAATGCTTGTGATACTCAGTTTCAACTCGTACAGTAGTATCTTACTCCGTCATTTCAGAAACGACTTTCATTTTGATAATGCCCTGCCGTAAAAACGGTATTGTAACTAAATCTATTCCAATATTCTTCATAATCGAGTGTTCAACCTGTTTTTATCATTTCAAAAAACTTTTCACCTGCATAAAACGCCTCTTTTTCTATCGTACTTTGTTCAATGAGTTTAATTTTTCAAACTCATACTGAAGCCAGTGCTTGAAATCAAGCAAGCATAACAAATGTGACTATCAGTATTCCAACTAATACCTCAACAAGACTGAATCACAAATTTATTTTTTTCAATTGAATCATGTGTTGTTAGATTTTTTATGTAAAAATAAATGATGAATACTATCTCACAGCAAACGACTTACGCTGTAGAGATTTTTATGTTTTTTAAAGTACGCAGGCCAGTGAATAATAAAAAAATCTAAAATTCTAAAAAAAAATGATTGCCGACTTGGATGCTTTCATCAAAAAAAAACTTTGATCGAGCGAAACATACTCATAGCAAAACTGAGGAACACACAGATTATATCAAAAAAAATATTATCGATATCTTTTTTTTCTTGAGTTTTTATCACTCCAGTATATGATAGAAATTAACACGATTCATTATACACAAAAGATGTGACGAGTAAATGATAATTCACTCAATTTATATAAAATATTAATTCAATATCTCAGCAAATGGCATCAAAAAATAAAAAAATCATTCGAGCAGTTCAAAAAAATCTCTGAATTATTCAAGAACAACTTCGTTTCAAAACATCACATATTAGTGATTGAGGAAAGATCTCACTCGCATGAGTCTCAATCAGTTTAGTATCTCTTTTCATCATTTGGGTAAACTCAGAAGTGAGTATAGTTTCATCTTGAAATACACAAATATCGTGAGTAAACAGTTTTTCTGCACTGGTGTGATATACATGATTTTTTATTTTACTCATACTATGATTTATTTGTTTCTCCATATTTTCAATTCGAAAAAAAGAAAAGTTTCATTCCTTCTCTCTTATCCACATATATGATTTTGCAGCTTGTTTTTATGGTTCGATTCTCATTATGATACTCTGCCTCCAATGATTATTTTATATGAGAGGACTTCAAACATTTTCAAGTGATATTTGATATTGAAAATGAATAATTCTATGTATCACAGGAGCAATAGTGATTCTCATTTGATCGCTTATTCTAAAAAAAGAATATAGAAAAAATATTAAATGAAGTTATACCAGTGAAATAAAAAATCAAGACTATGGTAGTGAGCTTGAGCCCAACCGAGATAATATGAAACTCCCTTTCTAAAGCCTACGAACAAAGTATGACACTTTAGAAAAAAACTTTGACTTTTGCTCTACAACAATTATATTTTATTCATTAGATACCTAAATTAATTCAATGCAAGCAACTCTAACACGTAATACAATCGAGAAATCATTTTCTGATGTGCTGAGCTCTCTTTCAGAAAAAGAAAGAATGGTTATCGAACGAAGAATAGGATTAAACGGAGAAAAGGAAACACTTCAAAATATCGGAAATTCTTTTAAACCGGCTATTACTCGAGAGAGAGTACGACAAATAGAAGATGCATGAATTAAAAAAGTAGGTAGAATTATTAAAGCTACAGAACTTGCAGAAATACAAGAAATGGCTCGAGAACTTATGGCTCATCATGGATGAGTGCTCACAAGAGAAAAAATCATTTGAGCTCTCATAAGCGAACTCAATCTTTCAAAAGATATTAACGCTCATATTTTAGAAGTCATAGTACAATCTGACTTTGAAATCGTTAAATCAAAACCACGACTTGGAACAGAAACTTATTTTACTCTTCCAGATATTACAAAAAAAACTATAGATGCAGTTCATAGAGAAGCTGTAAAAATACTCAAGAGAAAAAAAGATGTTATGGAGCGAACTGAGCTCTACTGTGAAATACAAGAATCTCTTTTAGAAGAACACTCTCAACTAGAAAATGTATTTATAGATAGTGTTTTAGATATTTTTGAAGATATAGTAAAATGAGAAGAAGTACTCATCGGTCTCACAAGATGGAAAATTCTCAATCCAAAAACTCTGAAAGACAAAGTAATCTATGTTATGAAAAAAGAGAAAGTCCCAATGCACTTTATCGATATTTCAAATAAGATTTCAGAATATTTATGAGAAGCTGTTAAAATTAATACAATCCACAACGAGCTTATCAGAAACGAAGAGTTTATTCTCATCGGTCGTGGTATATACGCTCTGAAAGAATGGTGATTCAAACCAGGAACAGTACTTGATGTTATTCTTGATATTCTTTCTAAAAACGGAGGACCTATGAATACAGAAGATATCATCAAAAAAGTATTAAAAGTTCGAAACGTTAAGAAGACTACTATCTATATGAATCTTCAAAATAAAAAAGCTATAGAAAGAGTAGGTCGTAACTTCTACGCAGCAAAATCATAATACAAAAAAAAATCTTACTTTACTGTAAGATTTTTTTTTGTATTTTGAATTATGGAAGTTTTTTAATCTTACTTTTATCCAAGTTTTCCCCAGCTACCCAACTTAGTTTTGTTAAATAATATGTTTCACATCATTCAACTCGATATGGAATTTCAATATTAAATTTAGTCTTAGTTATCGATGTAGCTATTGGATTTAAACTAAAACCAGAATTCTTACATTTTCAATCAAAAGTCATGTCTGATATCATAACTTGTACTTCTGGTATAGATTCAAAAGGTTTATAAAATGTTACCTCATATCTTTCAGGGGAATCAGATTTTCTAATAACTTGTCAATAATCTACTCTTCAAGATACTAAACTATCAACATAACCTTTTGTAACAGCATGATTTCCATTGGTTGGAGTTCAAGTAAGTGTCAATATATTCATTTTAAAGTTTGAATCACTATCAAGTCTTCCTCCCCCAATTGATCCAGCTTCAATATCTGCTCAGGTAATTGTACCATCTTTGATGTCTACTCATGTTAATGTACCATCTTTGATTTCTGAAGTATCTATAGTACCATCTCTAATATTATCACCTTTGATGTCTGTAATATTTGAACCATCTCCCACAAATCAAACAGCTTGAATACTTCAGGCTACTTCAAGCATTTGGTTTGGGTTACTTGTTCCAATACCAATTCTCCCATTTGAGAGGATTCTCATCTTTTCATCATTATTTATTCTAAATCAAGTAAAAGAATCTTTTTCTGCTTGATAACTCCAGTTTCCATCTCCATCCAATAGTCAAAAACTTGAACCATTATTTGAACCGTAAACTATTCCGTATTGAGTACTTTGTTTATCTCTCAGTACAATCTGAGTATTAGTATCATTGTTAGAATCCACAAAGAGTTTGTTATCGTTGTTTCATGCGATTTGCTGATTTCCTGTTCACATTCTGTATCTTCCGTTAGCTGCAATTATAGAATTTACTTCAAATGTAGCAGTGTTATTTATTTCACTGTTTCAAATAGCATTTGATGCGACATCTGCTGAAGATACTTGTCCATCTATAATATTGAGACTATTCACAGAATTGTTCGCAAGTTCATTATTGGTAATTGCATTCAGTGCTATATCTAAGGTAGCGATTTCTCTATTGATTATATGATTAGAATTGATTGAGTTATTCGCAATCTTGTTTCAAGTAATCGTTCCATTTTGTATATTTGCTCCATCAATATTTGTAATAGTTGAACCATCTCAAATATATCTTGCTGCGGTAATATTTCATATTGCTCTCACACTTCCATTCACATCCAGTTCAAAACTTGGAGTCGTATCATTTATACCAATTCTTGTTCAGGTATCAGTAATAATACCAGGAGCAAAAGCATTTCCATTCCATTTTGGGACATTGTTATTCAGTCCTGTTCAGAGATTTCGGAGGGCTGCAATAAAAACATTTTTTATTGCTCTGACTCCAGCACTTGTATCAAATATATTTGCTATAATTTCTCAGACAAAACCTTTTTGATCCATTCACGTTGGGGCTGCAGGAACTCAAGTAGCAACAGCTTGTACTTTTTGAATCTTTGTATTTACTTCAGCATCAGTCGCTGCGTAGATAGTATTTGTACAAACAAAAAGTAGCACAAATATCGAGATAATAATTTTCATATAAAATATGTAAATATATAAACTTACTTAAAGTATATCATATTAATGAGACTTAAATCAAATTTGCACAAAAAAATCCCCACTGATGGGGATTTAATATTATTAATTTTTATCACAACATACTGCGTAGGCTCTTTGTGAAGCATTATTTCATAAATATGTACTACAATCTGCAGTCCATCAAGATAAATCTGAGAGTGGTTGACTCAAAGAAATCATGTCATCTCGAGCAACATAACACTGTGCTCATCATGACATTACAAATTCATTTGCTGCACATGAAGCTGTAGAATTTCCAGGGAAGTTCCAACCTGAATCTACTACTCTACAAGCAAACTTTCATTTTATAGTCCCAGTAACTGTGAGACCTGCCATAGTAAAACCAGAAGTATTATCAAGTTCACTCCCTCTAATACTATTGGCTGCTATCTTTCAAGCTGTAATAGTATTTGCAGCTATATCAATACCTTCTATAGAGTAGTTTTGTATATTTATACTTTCAACAGCTCCAGTAGCAAGTTCACTATTTCTAATTGCATTGGGAGCAATATCATTTCATGTTATAGAATTATTTTCGATTTCACTTGAATCTATAGTTCCATCTTGAATATTGTCACCATTTATATTTGTAACATTTGCACCATCTCCTCTAAATCATATTGCTTGTACATTTCCATTTACCTCAAGCATTTGGCTTGGATTATTTGTTCCTATACCAATTCTTCCATTTGAAAGAATTCTCATTTTTTCATCATTATTAACCCTAAATCAAGTAAAGGTATCTTTTTCTGCTTGATAACTCCAGTTTCCATCTCCATCTAAGAGTCAGAAAGTACTTCCATCTCATGATCAAAACACTCTCCCATATTGCGTTCATTGTCTATCTCTAAATACCATTTGAGTATTTGTGTCATTATTTGAATCTGCATAAATAGCACTATTATTGTCTCACGCAAGTTGTTGATCTCAACTTCACATTCTATATCTTCCATTTGATGCTCTGATTGAATTTACATCAAATGTGTCTGTATTAAGTAGTTCACTGTTTCAAATAGCATTTGTTGCTACATCTGCTGAATTTACTTGTCCATCAATAATATTTCAACTATTTACTGAATTTGGAGCTAATTCGCTATTTGTAATAGCATTCAGTGCAATATCGATTGATGCTATAGCTCTATCAATTATATGGTTTGAATTGATTGAGTTATTCGCAATCTTGTTTCAAGTAATCGTTCCATTTTGTATATTTGCTCCATCAATATTTGTAATAGTTGAACCATCTCAAATAT